>DASYSW010000446.1:0-13758 GCA_036002905.1 Chitinophagaceae bacterium | reverse complement strand
GTGCATCTCCATTTCGTCTTTTAATTCCGAAAATTTTTCAAGGATCTTATACAATTCGTTATGCCTGTCACCGTGTTTTGAAGACACCTTTTGCAGGTAATGAAAAATTTGGAGCAACTCTTTTTTTGTAAAATCATGATGCGTTGAAACAATATAATCTGCCAGTGCAGTTAAAGACATGTTATCAAAGTCAATCGGGCTCGATTCATTTCTCTTCAACGCAACACTGAGTTCTTCCGCAATTGTTTCAGCAGCCAGTTGCCTTTCCTTACAAGCTGCCTCCAGTGAACGTTTTCCTTTACAGCAAAAATCAAGGTCGTATTTTTCGAATATTGTAGCGGCCTCGTGGTTTTCGTTGACAATTTGGGCAAGCGTTTTAGCAAATAATTCATTTTTCATGAGTGTAGTTTATTTTTTAAGTTATTGATCAGAGATCTTTCTTTTTAAATGTCCGGAGTGCGCCAATCAAAGGAATCACGGCCCATAAGAACATTACTCCCGTCGTAAACAACATTCCTATAAAACTTCCGAAAAAGTCCTGGTATAAAGCGCCGGTATAGCCCATCAATGCACTTACATCCATCTTAAGCATAATAAAAATGCGACCAAGATCAACAGGGTTCAGGGCAGATAAGATCAACGTCAACTTTTCCAGAGGGTAATCACTAAAAGTAAAAAGTATCAGGAGTATTAATCCATCATAAATCAGCGCAAAGTAGAACCACAGCAACAACGCAAAACCTATCCCTCTTGCTTTGTCTCTCGCTTTTACCGACGCCCAGAAAGCTATTGAGGTAAATACCAGTGTTAATGCACAGCCCGTGAATATCATCGCCAGGCCGGTTGAATCCATCGAAAAAATAAGAACGGGTATTCCAACGCCGATAAAAAAAGCACTGATCAATGAAAGAGCGACGCCGGTGTATTCGCTCAGTAATATCCTGGTCCGGCTCATCGGTTGGGCCAGCATCAGCTCTATAAATTCGTAGGAATTGTAGTAGTGAATCGTTGAAAATATCATGCTTATCAAAGGCACAACGATCAGGACGATGTTCAGCAAGCTTAGCATGGCTTTACCGTTATTTTCTTCCATCCTGAACAGACTGATCGAAACGATAAAAAGGAACAAGGTGTACCCTACTATTACTTTGCTTCGTAAGATATCGTACAAAACATATTTTGATAATTTCATCATAGCTATATTCTTTGATTTTCGTCTTCAGGTTTTATGTTCAGAACTTCATCAACCCAGGAACTTGGCTGCAGCTGATTCTTCATGATCTTTGCGATTGCCTTTCCAAGCTTTGGCTCACCCGTTTCTTTTCTCAATGTCTCAATGCTCTTAACGAATTGGAGTTTCCCTTCCTGCAGGTAGACTATGTCTGTGGCCAGGTCATCGAGGTCGCTTAAAATATGGGAGGTAATCAGTATGAGCTTGTTCTTCTTTTTTTCCGCGATGATTTTTTCTTTCAAAATTTCCGATGAAAGTGGATCAAGACCTGCAGTTGGTTCGTCCAATATCAAAATAGCCGGGTTAAAATAAAAGGCCAGGGCTGCGCTTACTTTTTGGCGCGTGCCGCCACTTAGCGTACGCATAGGTTTGTCAAAAATGGAAACAAGATTAAATTTTGTTATCAGGTCAGTGTCCAGGTCATTTTCTGAAGCATTGCGGATGTGTTTCATCATCTCGAAAAGTTGTCCCACTTTCATGTTGTCAGGATAGCGACCGATCTGCGGCATGTACCCGATTTGCTTTCTATAAGACGGATCACCATTGATCTTCATTTCATTTACATAGATTTTTCCTTTGGCTGGTTTTACCATTCCTAAAATACATTTGATAAGAGTAGTTTTTCCCGAACCGTTGGGACCGATCAGCGAGATCACTTTTCCGCTGTCGAGTTCAACCGAAACCTTCTCAAGCGCCTGTAACTTTTTAAATCGCTTACTTATATTTTCAATGCGGATCATAGTTTGTTCGGTTTTAGCATTGGCTTTTCATCAACCAGGTTTTCAGGAGTAAGAGTCGGAATAGCTTTCTCAGCTTTGTCCAACAAATTCACCATAAAACTTCTTAGCAAGATCAACGAGTTGGGATTTTCCTCCACAATCATCGAGTACATGCTTACCGGGTGATAAGCTACATCCCCTACTCCATCCTTGTTCATGTCATATGCTTCATATTTATCCCAGTAATTATT
The DNA here is from genome assembly GCA_036002905.1 of Chitinophagaceae bacterium. Classification (GTDB taxonomy): domain Bacteria; phylum Bacteroidota; class Bacteroidia; order Chitinophagales; family Chitinophagaceae; genus VBAU01. Next base: position 11,557 of record DASYSW010000446.1, on the reverse strand, counting down.
GGAAAAAGTGTTCAACACCATCGTGCCATTGGTGCCCACATCAAAACTGTTGCTGACGAAATTATTATGATGAAAATTATTGTCCTCGCAACTAGCCTGCACTTTAATGGCCCACCCATTCTCTTTAAAAAGATTTTGCCGGATCTCCATCCTGCTCGTTCCTTCCAGGTGAAGGCCGATCGTGTTCTTAAAAAATGTATTGTGCTGGATATAGCTGTCTGAAATATCTTTTAATAAAATACCGTAAGCTGATCCTCCCCAGTTTTGTTCAAAACGATTCCATTCCATATTTACCCTTTTTGAGTACATCACGGCCACTCCCGCTCCGTTCTTTTTGAAGATATTGTTGAAATAAACATCATCATTTGAAAACATGAAATGAATCCCATAACGGATGTTATTTTCACTCAGGTTGTTTTGAACAGTCGAAAGAGAAACAAATTCAAAATAGATACCATCGCGATGGCCCTGCACATGATTACCATCGATCAGTGTATGGTTTGATTTCCAGAGATGAATGCCATTGCCTGTCAATTGCTCCGATTTTGGTGAACCGGTAATGGTATTGCGGCGTATCACCGCATAACTCGTATTGGACACATGAATAGCAAAATAGGCGTTGAAGATTGTGTTGTTCTCGATCTTAATATTTGAAGCATCAATTACTTTAATAGAAGCGTAGTCGTTCAAAGCAGAGTAGCCCGAGCTTCGAAATGTAATTCCACTGATGGTAATATCCCTCCCGCTGATCGTTAAAATTTCATATTTATTTTCTCCATCCAGTACAGGATTACCGATCCCAATGATCGAGATGGATTTTGTAATTGCTATGTTACCTTCCCTGTAAATGCCTGAATTCAAAAAGATGGTGTCCTTATCATTTGCTATCACTACGGCCTTCTTAAGACTCGTAATGGGCTGGTTGCTGCCAACCACAATTTTTTTTGCGGAAGCAGAAACGAAAAAAACAATGCTTACTATGGTCAACCAGGTTTTCATTGTCCTGATTTGTTAAGTACGTCATTCCAGTGCATCACTTCGCCGGTTGCAGTATTCTTCATTTTTTCGGCTTCTTCTTGTGAAGCGAATGCTGCGACATTTCCTCCCATAGGCGTCTTTAATTCCGGGCTTACGAGGAGAGAAGCCTTATTTACATCGACAAAATCGTTTTGCTTTTGAAAATTAATTAATAACTTTTGCGAGATCTGATCTTCTTTTACGTTGCCCGAATTCAAAAAATGGATCATACAAGCGGCATCATCAAATTTATAGACCTTCCCTTTTTTAGTGATTATTTCGCCACCAAATTTTGGGTCAACAATGGTCATCTTGCAATTGTCGCAAAAGTCTTTTCCGTAATTAAATGGTTGTGGTTTGTTTGAACAGGATGACATCAATAAGACCACCAGGCCTGCTGCAATGGCAACCTTGGGCATAGTGCTAACATTCGTTTTTGCTTTGCGTTGATGATACAATTCGACGCACCAAACCGCAAAAGCAAGTGCGCCGGCTGCGATCACAATCCACCCACCGACATCCGGGAATGAATAAGCATCGAAGTTCAACAATCGTTTATGTCCGAATAAGGGAGGCTGATAAGATAGACCGGGTACCTGTATGGGAGCCGAAGGATCCAGGTCGTGTCCGTAATTATACCCCCATTTATAAAAATCGAACATCGCCAAAATGCCGCCGATTACAGTAAGGATCAAATAATAAAATAAAAATTTTCTTTTGCCCGTAATCGCAACTATCATCCCCAACAGCATAAAAAACCCGACGACATAAGGAAGGAACCTGAATTCGGGAAACATAGCTACGTTGATATGTTTCATTCCGATGTAGTGATTTAATCCATTGATGATATCCACCTGGCCTGTAATATTATTGATCCAAATGTTCATCGTTAGCCCTTCAGGATATTGCGGCGCAAACAAATCAATCCGCCACACGGGCAAAAAGAAAACAGCGATCAATGCGCCGGATGCAAAGGCGACCAGGATTCTTGATGTGATCGTGAGATTGGGCTTCATGATTCTTGAGTTTTTTTAACAATTAATCTCTTTTGCTGTGCAACTTAAAACCATCAGCCACCAAAAACATAACAGCAATCGCTACCCAGAAAAAAGCATTGATCCAGTTATGCGTTCTGAACGCTTCAAGCAACGAAATCCCGAAGAAGAGCAAAAACACTGTAAAGCTCGCGCGGATTTTTAAGAATTGTCTTCTACGTTTCATAGTAAAGAAGTTTAAGTTTGATTATTACATCTTATTTTTTTACCGGCGGTAGCAAAACTGCATCAACAATATGCACCATACCATTTGACGCCTGTACAGAAGCAACAATAGCGGCTGAGTTATTCAGCACTACTTTACCATCTTTCACACTCACAGAAATATTATCCCCGTTAACCATTCCTATTGTTTGTCCGTCCTTAAAATAATCTGCTCTCAATGAAGATGTAGTCACGTGGTATTGCAAAATGTTTTGCAGATCTGTTTTCTTTTCAGCCTTCATCAATTCATTAAGAGTGCCCTTAGGTAATTTGTTGAAGGCTTCATTGGTTGGAGCAAACACTGTAAATGGCCCCGGGTTGGCGAGTACATCCACAAGGTCTGCTTGTTTTAATGCAGATACCAATGTTGTATGATCAGGAGAACCCACGGCAACCTTTACAATATCTTTCATTGAAGCATCATCTTTTACATTCGCCTGCCCGGCATCACTATTTGCTTCAATCGATGATGGACCGGCAGCTGTTTGCGTGTTGTTGTTGCATGACATCAAAAACATCATTGCAAGAGTTACAACTATTTGAAACGTCTTTTTCATATGTTTTGGCTTTTGCCTTTCATTGCCCATTACACAGTGTAACAGGCAATGAAAGGATGGTGTCGTCATTTATTTTGAGCTATCGGACCAGTCGGTTCATTTTTACCTGTGCTGAACGTGATGGGCACAGTAGAACCAGGCGCACTCACACGCACATATCCCTGCATTTCCTGGTGCAATGCTGAACAGAAATCAGTACAATAAATCGGAAACACTCCGACGCGATCCGGCTTCCATGCCAATGTTTGCGTTTCACCCGGCATGATGAGCAATTCTGCATTGTTTGCGCCCTTTACAGCGAATCCGTGTGGTATATCCCAGTCCTGTTCAAGATTAGTAACGTGGAAATAAACAACATCCCCCAACTTCACCCCTTCTATATTATCAGGAGTGAAATGCGAGCGGATAGCAGTAATGTAAGCATGTACCTCATTTCCTTTGCGCTCAACCCTGGCATTGGCATCACCTTTTGCTGCAAAAGGATTCTGGTTATCTTCTATCTTGTATATCTTTTGAGAGTTCTTCACGATGAGATCGGCCGGAATCGCTTCTGCATAGTGAGGTTCACCGATAGTTGGAAAGTCGAGGAGCAGTTTCATTTTTTCGCCGCTGATATCGTACAATTGTGCACTCTGTGCCAGTTCTGGACCTGTAGGCAAATAACGATCCTTGGTGATCTTGTTATAAGCGATAACATATTTTCCCCATGGTTTTCTTGTCGGCCCTCCGGGAACTGACAAGTGACCGACTGAATAATAAGTCGGAACTCTGTCAAGGACTTTGAGATCGGATATTCTCCACTTGACAATCTCAGAAGAGACGAAGAAAGACGTGTATGCATTTCCGTCTGCATCAAACTCCGTATGCAAAGGACCAAGACCCGGTTTTTGCACTTCCCCATGAAGTACTGACTCATATTTTAAAACTGGGATACCATCGTAATCACCATCATAATTTTTATCAGTGATTGCTTTTTGAATTTTTGTAAAAGAGAACACAGGGATCACAGCAGCGAGCTTTCCGCTCCCAACAATGTATTCACCCGAAGGATCGGTATCACAACCATGCGGAGATTTTGGACATGGCATGAAATAAACCATATCGGGACAATTTTTTGGATCGAGTACCAACACTTCTTTTTCAATTTCAGATGTTGCCGAATGAGTAACCTCACTGTAAACATTGTGGGCATAAGCGACTGTTCTTTTTTCGGCTTTACCTGCTTTTACATATCCTTCAGCCTTTTTCCAGTTTACACACATAATAAAATCTTTGTCTCTCTGGCTTGCGTTTACTTCAAGCAAAGTATTTGCTTTTTCGGAATTGTAGCAGCTAAAGAAAACCCAACCATGGGATTTCCCTTTGCCAGCTCTTGCAAGGTCGAAATTGACTCCGGGTGTCTGGATCTGGAAAGCAATATTCATTCTTCCTGAAGTATCCACCCGAATGAAACTAACCGTGCCCTTGAAATTTTGCTTGTATGTATTAATGGGCACATCTCCATTTGTGTTATCCAACGGTACACTAAACCGTGTGCCTGCAACTACATACTCAGAGTTTTCAGTAATAAAGGGTGAAGAGTGGTTGCCCGCGCTATTTGGTATTTCTATAATTTCCGCTGTGCGGAAAGTTTTGAGATCAACACGGGCAATTCGAGGCGTATTGTTGCCATTACCAAAGACCCAGCGACCATCCTGGACACCATTTGTCTCTGATAAAGCGATGTGATGAAGATCATCCCATGGCACATAGCCATGAGATGTGTTCAACATGGCTTTTGTTTCTTCGCTGTAGCCATAACCCTTTTCAGGATCGACTGAGAAAACAGGGATTACGCGAAAGAGGCGGCCGGATGGCAAACCATACACACTCATTTGTCCGCTGAAGCCACCCGAGACAAAATCATAAAACTCATCATACTTGCCGGGTGCAACGTAAGTTTTTTGTGCGGCATCACCACTAACAGCAGATTGAGCGCCACGTGGTTTACAGCCAATCATGACAGAAGCGACTGCTACAGTTATTATTGCAATCAATTTTGACGACTTGTTCATATAATTTTTTTTAATTAAAAAAATTTAGCCAGTTTATTTTTCTCCGTCATTGCTGCGCTGAAACTCCAATACCTGCCGTGCATCTTCAAGTGAGAGATTTTGATTCGGCATGCGCACCATACACAATTCCAGAAGTTTCTGCGCTTCGGGATCCTTATCCAGCATATAGTCAGTATTTGTGATCATATTCATTATCCAAACCGCACTCCGTCTCTTCGTAACATCTTTCCAACCCGGCCCAACCAACTTTTCCTCGTTTAGCTTGTGACACGGTTGGCATTTCAACTCATAGATACTTTTCCCCGAAGCGATCCAGTCCTTATTAAGCGGATGAGTGATCTGTATATCAGTTTCTTTTACTTCTGCTCCCTTTGTTTCAGGTTGACTTTTCGTGAGCTCATTTATATCTACTGCTGGCTCATCTTTTTTTACGCCCTCGCTACCGCAGGAAATGGCAAGAAAGCTTATAACCCCAAGCAGAATCAGAGAGAAGAACAGTTTTTTGTACATAGATGAAGTTTTAGAGTTAGAGACATTCACGTCTTGAATGGGGTCAAAGGTATTTTGTGAACGTTCGGGGCAACATGAACAATATCATTCTAAAAGCTGATATTTCTCATGATGCGGACTATAAGGAGTATGCTTCAGCCAGGATCATTGCAAGAGCCTTTAACGAATGCCGTAGTAGCCTTTCCGATTTTATTAGAAGTGTTGTAAGCGAAGGTGAAGTTAAATAGCTACAACTTCTCCTTTCTTATTTTCCGTTCTGCATAATTATATAACGTTTTGCAGGAAATCAGTGACTGGGAAAATATAAATGACCTAGAATTATTGGAAGGGATATGTCTAAATTTATGTAGCCATTTGTTAATCAAAACCAATAAACATGCGACCAAAAATTTTAATCGTAACACTTGCTATTGCGTCTATATCTGTTATCGCCTGCAACTCTTCCTCAGACAATAAATCGACTCAAGAAAGCTCCTCCAGAAAGACTGACACAAGTTCATCCACTGCGGGTACTAGTGCCGGCAACGAAAAGGCGGGGGTTGGAAAATTTCAGCACGTTGAACTGACACATCCTCTCGATCAAAAAATGGTCGGCACCGGCAAAGGCGTCTACGACCTTAAATGCGCTTCCTGCCATAAACTGACAGACGAAAAATTAGTTGGTCCCGGTTGGAAGGACGTCACTAAGCGAAGAGCTCCTGAGTGGATCATGAATTTCGTAACCAATACTGAAGAGATGCTTCAGAAGGACGCAGTAGCCAAAAATCTTTATGAAGTTTGTCTTGTCAAAATGCCTAATCAGAATTTGAGCGATGATGACGCTCGTGGAGTGCTTGAATTTATGCGAAATAATGACGGAGAAAAGTAAAAGAGGTTAAACGGCGCTGTTTTGTTATGCAACACTTCCTCATTGAAGAGCGGGTTTTCTGTCTTGCAACCTGGCGACGAGCACCCATAATGCTCCCAATACCAAAAGGATACTTGCTATCCACAAAAGCCAGGGATAAAGAGGATTCGTTGACGAGAACATCAGGCCAACTCCTTCGACCAACAAGATAGTTTCGTTTAAAATAACTGCTACGGTAAAAAAGCTAATAGCAATCGTTGAGATCTTTTGTGCTTTGACAAATGCTCCGGTCCCCAGGAAGGTGAAAAAAATGTAGAAGCTGACAAGCCCCAGAAATACCAGGTGAAGAAAACCGATAATGATCGGCCGATAGCCAAATACGGCGTTCCCAAGCGCTGGAATGATTGTTCCCATTTGCAAGAGCATCTTTATTGCAAATGATATCATTGAGAAGGTTAGTAGTGCTCGTGCAAGCGGCGAAATGTATCCGTCGTATATTTTTTTGTTCAACGCGATCCTTGAAAAGGTTATTAGACTCATTATGATCAATGCGCAGCCGATCACGGCAAGAGCCCGAATGTAAATATTATAGCCATGCCACAGTAGGGATAAAAAAAGAGCCGGTACGACCGACAAGCAAAGAAATAATGCAAAACGCCATATCCTCGTTCTCATGTGTTCACTTACGGATGTCAGCAGTTGATTGAAGAAAAGTGCAAACACGGACAAAGTGAAGAAACCATTATATTGGAAGTGCAGATACGTATAGATTGCGTCACGATACAAAAAGGCATTACCGGTTTTCGTCGCCATTATATACGCGAGAGTAAAGGGTCCAACCGACGAAATAACGAGGCTTAACAAAGCCGATGCGCTTAACAACGTAACTGATCTGTCTCTGTTTGCATGTAGGACATCTTTTACAAACACCCAGCTGAATCCATAGGTGATAAAAATAAAAGCTGTAGAAAAAATAATAGAAAACAAACCGTAGCCCTGAAATGGAAATGTGACAAGCATTCCCACGGCGGTAATTTCAATTCCCCAAAGTATCGATTGATAAATTTTCTTTTGTTTTTGATCCGCCAAAAGCAGGTTATCGATAAAAAGGATCATTAAAGCAAGTGTTACCCAGCCGCCAAAAGCGAAATGTGAATGAGCGTTGAGAAAGTTCTTATAATCAATAAATTGAACAGGGAACAAGAACTTGGTTCGAAGGCTCATGCCCAGCACAGCCACGATACACAAATTCACTAAAGACAGTGTTATCCAGAAGTCCCTTTTCTTCATTCTGAAAATTCAAATGCAAAAATATTTCGCTGGAGCACACTAATTCATAATGCGCGATGACAATCCGAAGATTTTTTTACCTATTGGACCTGGCAGGCCGCGAATTCTTTACCATTTACTACCTTCTCAACCAGTAATGGCTGTCTTGCTTTCAAACGCCTCCGCCGGCTATTTGTCTTGATCACCTCCCTTACCTTTTGAGAAATGCCTTGGCAATGAGGTCGCTGTTTTCAGTTGTTTTGAGCTGGGATTGATAAATAGTTCCCAGCAAATCAGAAATATGATGAAGGGCCTCTGCTGTAAAATCTGGTCCTCTGTTTGCCCCATCGCCAAACATCGATCCGTACTCCATTAATGCATATTTCTCAAATATCGCCTGTCCTTTTAAGATTTCCTCGTTTGAAAATATGGTTTCGTTTTTTGAAGTGACGAACGAGGCAACTGGTGGTGCTTCGGTATAGGTGTGTATGCCGATCATCATTACACCGGCTACGCTACGATAAATATCATTAACAAAGGCAGCCACCAATTACGGGGATTCAGGAGGTACTTGATCAGACTTCTTCTTTCCATAATGATCATGCATATGGCAGCAATGAGGACATGAGGAAGGCATCCCCGGAATGATTGACCGCCCAATTGACTCGTTGCAAATTGATAAAATGATTTGAAGCGCTAATTAGTAAATGAAGGAGCTATTAACTATGACAAAAATCATCGTGATGAGTGATCCACCTTAGCAAGTGACTGGGACGAGCTGGTTATATTCACCTGCCCGATTTTTATTTAAAATTTTATGGTTACAGCAAGTACAAAAAGAATTGATGAGAACCTATCGGTTTCAAATATTGTAACCGCTGACTACCGAACAGCCGATGTTTTCCGCAAATATGGAATTGAAATCTGTTGCGGCGGCAAGCTGCCATTGAAAACGGTTTGTGGATTAAAGGAACTCAACCTGGACTCTATAAAAAAAGACCTCCTGGAATCTACCCGAAACATCTGCCTGCCCAATTCCTTAAAATCTGAAGAATGGGGTGTTGATTTTCTCACCGATTATATTGTAAACATTCATCACGAATATCTAAAAAAGACGCTTCCGGAAACCAAAGACACACTTTTAAGATTTGTGGAAAGCCACCAGGATAGATTCACTTACCTCCCCAATCTCCTTAAAATTTTTAACGAATTATCGAATTACACTCTTCCGCATCTCCAGGAGGAAGAGGATATTATTTTTCCGTATATCCGTCAAATCTCACACGCCTATAACAGCAAAGAATCTTACGCGGCCCTGTTGGTTCGCACCTTGCGCAAGCCAGTTGAAAATGTGATGAATCACGAAAATGAATCTCTGACCGCGCTCCTCCAGCAAATGCGCCAGCTCACAGATGATTATATCCCGCCTGAAAGGGCCTGCACAAGCCACCGGGTGGTTTTTTCCAAACTGCTGGAAATTGACAATGACCTCGTTCAGCATTTATATCTCGAAAACAATATTCTTTTCCCGAAAGCGATCGCAATGGAAAAAGAATTACTTGAGAGAAATGATTGAATGCCCCGAATGATAATTTGTTAAGTCGCAAACCGTCCACTTTACCTACTGACTTTGTTTTCATAAATTTGAATTTTATTCAAGTGAGTTAGCATGAAAGTTGATCCCGCACATCTCACCTCGCTTTTTGAGAACGCAACAGAAGGCATCGTACTGACCGATCGATCGGGAAAGATCGTGTTGGTAAACCCTGCCGCACAAAGAATGTTTGATTATAAAGAAGAAGAACTTATCCAGCACCCGATTGAAGTCTTAATTCCGCAGCGTTATCAATCATATCACAAGGAACTGCGCCACGATTTTTATCAACACCCGCAAAACCGCGAAATGGGCCATGGGCGTGACCTGTATGCTAAGAAAAAAGACGGGTCTGATATGCCGGTTGAGGTTAGCCTTAGCCATTACAAAAAAGACAACGAGCTTTATGTCATAGCCTTCATCATTGACATTACCCAAAGGAAAAGAATTGAGCATAATATTAAAATGCAGCAACAGGAATTGGAACAACTGGCAGGGGCTATGCGAAAACTAAATGCACAACTGGAAGCGAAAGTGGAGGAGAGAACACTTATTTTAAAAGAAGCTTTAAAAAAACTGGAGGAGTCACAGGAGGAACTGAGCGAAGCCCTGAGCAAGGAAAAGCAATTGAATGAGATCAAAAGCAGGTTCGTATCAATGGCATCACACGAATTTCGTACACCACTCAGTACGATTTTATCTTCCGCTACTTTGGTTTCAAAATATACAGGTCCAGAGGAGAACGAGAAAAGAGAACGCCATGTGAAAAAGATCAAAGATTCCGTTGGTCATTTGAATAATTTGCTTGAAGATTTTCTTTCGTTGGGAAAGCTGGAAGAAGGAAAGGTTTCTGTTAGCATCTCCTCATTTGCCGTAAAAGAGTTCATTGATGATATCATAGAAGAAATGAAGGTAATCCAGAAGAAAGGACAGCAAATAATTTGTAAGTATGAAGGCGGTGAAAATTTCACTACCGACAAAAGGCTATTAAAAAATATTCTGATAAATCTTTTTTCCAACTCCTTTAAGTTTTCCGGTGAAGACAGCAATGTTTGGATAGATGTCTTAAACAAAGGCAACGGTCTAAGTGTTGTGATGAAGGATGAAGGCGTGGGTATACCTGAGGAAGACCAACATCATTTATTCACGACGTTTTTCAGAGGCAAGAATGTAACCAACATCGAAGGGACCGGTCTAGGCCTCCCGATTGTAAAACGATATGTTGACCTTTTAAATGGAACAGTTTCGCTAAAGAGCAAATTGGGTGAAGGAACCACTATCGATTTTACATTACCGAAACTATCGGGTGCGACCGATGCCGATAACCCGTAAATTGTGGTGTGCTGCTCAGAAAACCCTTGTTTGCAGTCGTTGTAGTATCGGTGAGCCTGACTGTTTATTGCACTCTTATCGGTTTCAATATTCTGCTGCCGGTCGCGTACTTTATTTTCGCCCTCTCACCCGTATTACTCTTATGGCTCGTCTATATCGTCATCCGTTTTGGCGTGTACAAGGAAGAAGAGTTGCAAGTGGGCGAAGAATGGGGCTACGGAGATAAAAGTAAAAATGAGCTTGACGTTTCTTAAGGTATCCTGATCTTCCCGCTAATGACAAGTAACAGCAGCTACTGGCTCCGAAGGTAAAATCGGGCTTATGAATGGAATGCCGAGATTTAGTGCTCGCAATATGAGAAGAACGGCCATCATCGAAACAAGAATGGGTACAATCTTTCGGAAGGAATTTCTGGCCCGCAAACTGAAAAATTGCCTGGAAAAACCGACGATCATCATAGCCGGCAGAGTACCCAGGCCAAAGAATGCCATGAATGATACACTTTGATAAACTTCCGTTGCGGCAACCGCGCCCGCCAACGCGATATAAACCATCCCACAAGGAAGGAAACCGTTGGCAATTCCGAAAAGGAGGAATGAAGACATTCCTTTAGTCCCTGACGTTCGTATCATTATTTTTTGGACGACTACGCACTGCATACAAAATAATCCCGATGGTTCCTAGCCAAAAATGATATCGCGATCGGCGCATCTATGTTCAAAAATTTTCGTTTCAAACTTTTTAAGGCAGAAGCGTAAAACGGCATGGCCGAATAAAGGAGAACAGGGATTGAAAACGCAAAATTTGCCCAGCGAAAGACAGTTCTCAATCCGACTTCACTCACATCTATCCCCAAATACTCGGGGAAGCTCATCAGCATGATATTTCCAAAACAAAAACCCGCGATCCCCAGTCGATAGATCATCGTTTTATCGATTGGCGGTCGTTTTTCCTTCAGATCGTTAAGGCTGATGTACGGTAACCAATACTCGTGAGTAGCTCGGCCGACTTCCTCAGGGTCGTCCTGCCAGTCAGATAAACGATTTCCACTTCTTTCCTCCTAAAATTTACCCTGCTTGAAATGACGGCTTCGTCAAACTTGTGAAGATTTTCCAGGA
>DASYSW010000445.1:0-2600 GCA_036002905.1 Chitinophagaceae bacterium | reverse complement strand
CAAAACCTTTGTCTCCATCAAGGAAAAAGCGATCGAGATAATTCAGGCTATACGTAGATAAACAAGATGCCACGGCCCCACCAGGAAAGCCCAACTGGAACTGGATTGTTTCATCAATTCCTTCTTTGAATTTTTCTTTGTTATTTTTTGTTTCCTGCGCAGTTACCCAAATCGGTTCTTCACCGATCATGTATCGTGCTCCGTTGATGGAATAGATCCCGATATCCATCATGGCGCCGCCACCTGACAATTCTTTTTTTAATCGCCATTGAGTAGGATCACCAATTATAAAACCAGATAATCCCTGGAAGAATAAAACTTTTCCTAATTCGCCATCTTTTCTCATCCTTATGATTTCAAGAGTCTTTGGTTCAAAATGCATTCGATAGCCAACAAGCAACTTCACGTTTGCTTTTTTACAAGCATCGATCATTTCCTGGCCTTCCTTTGCATTTACGGCCATTGGCTTCTCGCATATTGCATGTTTGCCGGCCTTTGCCACGCGTATCACGTGTTCACGATGAAGGCCATTCGGCGTGATCACATAAACGGCATCAATATCAGGATTGTCTTTGATCGCATCGCAGTTTTCGTAGTTGTAGCAATTTTTTTCGGGGATATTATATTTAGTCTGCCAGGCCGCGATCTTCGACGGTGTGCCGCTGATGACACCAACCAGCTTTGCGTTTGTACACGATTGCATGGCTTCTGCAACTCGCGTCCCGTAGCTACCCAATCCCATGATGGCGACACGCAATACAGGATCATCAGAACCTTTTTTGTTCTGCTGACCGGAGGGATCAGTTTTTCCGAGGGCAAGTTCGAAATATTGTGACAATGGCAATGAGATTGCGGAGGCAGTAATCTTTTGTAAAAAATCGCGGCGTGAATTCATGACGTTTGGTTTTTAGAGTAAGTTAATTCAAAATTATATTTAAACGGCACACCCGTACGGAGCCGGTGAAAATCTTAACTTGCAAAGCAGCTTAACTCCTTTTTATGAAAGATATCAAAATAGCAACCGCCCAATTTGAAAACAGGAGCGGCGACAAAGAGTATAATTTAAGTGTGATCGATAAACTCAGTAAAATCGCTGCTGACGATGACGCTGATGTTGTAGCTTTTCACGAATGTTCAGTTACCGGCTACAGCTTTGCCAGGCATTTATCCGAAGAAGAAATGTTGCACCTTGCTGAATTTATTCCCGAGGGACCAAGTATAAAGCGACTCCAGCAAATAGCGGCCAAAAATGATATGGTTATTCTTGCAGGTCTTTTTGAGAAAGACAGGGAAGGTAAATTACATAAAGCCCAGGTATGTGTTGATAGAAATGGAGTAATAGCTAAACACAGGAAACTGCATCCCTTTATCAACCCGTACCTGAATCCCGGGAACAGCTATTGCGTGTTTGAATTGTTTGGATGGAAATGCGGGATATTGATCTGTTATGATAATAATATTATCGAAAATGTGCGGGCTACTAATTTGCTCGGTGCAGACATAATTTTTATGCCACACGTAACCATGTGCACCCCATCTACGCGACCTGGTGCAGGGTTTGTCGATCCCGAACTGTGGGAAAACAGGTTCAATGATCCCACTTCATTACGACTGGAATTTGACGGCATGAAGGGACGAGCATGGTTGATGAAATGGTTACCCGCGAGAGCTTATGATAATGGTATCTATGCCGTTTTTTCAAATCCTATTGGAATGGATGATGATCAGCTAAAAAATGGATGTTCAATGATTATTGATCCTTTTGGAGATATTATCGCAGAGTGTCGTAAGCTGGATGACGATGTGGTAACAGCAAAGATGTCAGCCGATAAGATAAGAAAAGCAGGAGGCTACAGATACAAGAAAGCCAGGAGACCCGATCTCTACAGGGATATCATCGGTGAACCACATGTGCCGGAGCAAAAAGTAGTTTGGCTCGATCCTGAATTTTCTCAACAGAAGGACCAGGTTGAGCATAAGGTGTAGGGACAGAAACACGTTACTAAGAATCAGTGGAAATCTGTGTAATCTGTGAGCAAAAAATAGGTCTCACTGATTTCACAGAAAAACAGAAATACCTTAAGCTTCTGGGATCCGGAAAATATTAGAGATCATTACTTCAGCTTGACTTTCTTTTTCATTTTTAGTTTGTAAATTCCCTGTATATCTACTCAGCCATGAAAATCTTAACAAAGGGAACCTACCTGGGCTCTCAAACGGATACGTTAGTATACAGGAATATCATTATTTCCAAAACCGAATACAGGCAAAAAGAAAATCAGAACTGGCACTGCCATGAAAACCCCTTTTTTGCCTATTTCTTAAAGGGAGGCAATAAAGAATTCAGAAAGGGAGACGAGATAAAATGCTCTGCCGGCACTTTGCTTTTTTATAAGGCGGGGGAATTACATTGTAATAAAGATTACGTGGCAGGTAGCAGAATTTTTCATTTTGAAATAGAGGAGAGCTGGTTTACTGAAAACAGATTGAACTGGAAAAATATTCAGCATTCTGAAATAAACAATTTTGCCATAAAAAACATTTTCATAAACATTATTCGCGAGTTTTCTATAAGGGATGATTTGTCGGAAAGCTCAGTA
>DASYSW010000444.1:0-5436 GCA_036002905.1 Chitinophagaceae bacterium | reverse complement strand
TTATTGTCCAGTGCAATGCCCGGATGGTTGAAGTCGGGTTTTTCGACAATCGTTTCACCCCCTGCACCAAAAAGGCTTTGAACGTAAGCAAATCTCTTTTTTCGTTTTTTTCTCCTCAAATGATCCAAAGCTTTGCTTACCGTGATTCTATAGAGCCACGTAGATAGCTTAGATTCTGCTTTGAATGTTTTTATCGATTCAAATACCTGCACAAAAACCTCTTGCGTTACATCTTCAGCGTCCTCCGCATTTTGCAAAATACCAAGAGCAGTATTGTAGACCATATTTTTCCAGGTCTCCACTATTTCTCTGAAAGCAGCCTCATCACCCTGCCTGAGTTTTTCAATTAAAAACTGTTCATCCAAAGTAGAAGGTTAAGAGCAGGCGATATTACTAAAAATTTGGTCTGGAATTGTTATTGTTTTTGTTATTTGTTTTTGGAGCACCGAAATTTTTTAGCTTATATGTAAACGTCATCATAAAATATTGCTGCAATACCCGGCTTTGCGTGTCCTCAACATAAGCTTCGGTAACGGTGCGGCTAATGGCGCGGTTTTGTTTCAAAAGATCAAAAACAGTAAACTTCAATTCTCCTTTTTGCTGTTTCAAAAATTTCTTTCCCGCACTTATGTTCCAAAGCCAGAAACTTTGATCAGGAGTACTCCCTTTATAATTGTATGCCTGGTTATTCAGATCATTTTGAAAGAACCAACCGGTTTTTGACAAAAGATTAAACTGGACACCCACTGATTGCGAAACCTGGTTGTTTTCCGGTTGCCCCGCAATAATATTAAAGTTGGCATTGTAAGAAAGATTAAAATCAACATACTCACTAACATTACTGGCTATTACCGCACCTACGCTATAATTGTAGTTATCGGTCAGGAGTTTTTGTTTATCGATTAGCCCAGGAAGTCTACTGTACATCACTCCCGCATTCAGATTCAGGTTTGACTTAATAAGTTTGACCGGTTGACCAAAAGTAAAAAGAGAACGAACAGTCCAGTATCCGTCTAAATTGACCGGCACCGTCAATTGTCCGCCACTCAACAATATAACGGTGGGAGCAAGTACTGAGTCATTTTGCGCATGATAAACAGAGTTGGCTATATAATTATTCGTTTTTTGCAAAAATAAGTTAGCAAAAAAGCTCTGCCCTTTTTGTGTGTTGGTAAAAGTGTATCGGGCAACAAGACTGCCGGTGTATTGTTGTTTCAGGTCCGGGTTGCCGATGCTGATAACAAGGGGGTTATTTACATTATATACATTTTGCAATTGACTCACTGAGGGAGGACTCACAGAGGTTCGAAGAAAAATATTAATGCTGCTCCGTAATGAAAGCTTCTTCCTGAATTGCAAATTGGGCAAAAAATCAGTAAATGATTTCCGGATGCTCCCTATCGCAGGAAACTGCTGATCACTCGACAACTTTGAATATTGAAAATTTATCCCGACGGAGATCTGTTTATCCCGATCGCCTTTGCGGTATGATATACCACCGTTTTGTGTTGCATAGTTATTGGTGAATTTATTTGACAGCGCAGTATCAAACAATGAATATTTCTGTTCCGAATTATTAAACTGGTAAGTTTCCTGGTCAGCCCTGCTTTTGGTAAATGATGGGTTGTAATTGAATTGCAGTTCTCCCTTTTTTCCTGTTGGCTCTGTATAGGCAACATTTGTAGAAATTGTGTTTCCATTCGTGAAATTATCAGAAAATTGATTTTGTATTGAATCCTGCATGAGAACACCCGTACTATCAAAAGATTTGTTATCACCGACAACATAGGAATTACCTGACTTACGATTGAAACTGGTCGTCACTCCCACGGATATTGTCCGCCCCTTTTTTGGAAATGCATGGCGAAACAGGATATTGTTGCTGATATTGTAACCGGAGACGTCGGTATTGGCAGTATTATTCGAGCTGCTTTTAACTGTTTCGCCGAAGCCAGCATTTGTTGAATAGATGCTGTTGCCATCATTCTTCTGAAGGTTGATCGAGGGAGTGATCAAAATAGAATTTGCCGAATAAATTTTATAGTCAAGCCTCAAATTAATGCGATGATTGTAATTATTGTTTTTTGACAAACTACTTTCCTTATAAAAATCAGTGCCATTTAGTGATTGTTGATTTGTTACCTGGTTATTTAAGTTGTTACTGTTATTAAAAAAATAACTCCCGGCAACAGTAACTTTTTTTCCCCACTGGTCCGAATAGTTGGTACCAGCCGCATTTGTTTTAGTAATTCCACTCTGCTGACCCACCAGGAAATTTGACTGACTCCCAAAATTGCCGCCACCCCCTGCCCGGTTGCCCCCACCACGGTTACCTTGTCGGCCGCCGAAACCACCAAACCCACCCCTGTTTCCGCCGCCACTCGTCACTCCAAGCAAATCCTGTGAAGCAAAATTTTGCTGGTTAATATTGTTGAAGTTTCCCACGAGCGAAATTCGCCTGTTGTCCTTAAAAAAACTAACGTTTCCTCCGGCAGCATATCGATCATCGGTTCCATACCCGGCGTAAATACGACCAAACTGGCCATTACGCATGTTTGCTTTCGTGACAATATTTACTGCCTTTAGTGTATTGCCATCATCAAAACCAGTAAACTGCGCCTGGTCACTCAACCGGTCAAACACCTGGATCTTATCAATGATCTCAGCGGGCAGGTTCCGCAATGCAGCCGTTGCATCATCCCCAAAAAAATCACGACCATCAATTGTTACTTTTCTTACCTGCTCACCCTGTGCAGTGACGGTTCCCTGTTTGTCGACGGTAACACCGGGTAATTTTTTAACCATATCCTCAGCAGTAGCATCGGGGTTAACTTTAAATTGACTGGCATTGTACTCAAGAGTGTCCCCTTTTTGCTGAACCGGCGGCACTTTCGAAACAACCACTACTTCTCCCAATTCTTTTATTGTTTTCGGAATGAATAAAGTTCCCAGGTCGACGGCGGCACTTTTTATTCCAACAATTTGGTTGAAGCCATCATACCCAACAAAACTGATCCTGAGTATAAATGAATCCTGATATAAATTTCTAAATTCAAATCTTCCGCTGCTGTCTGAAATAGTATTAAATCTTTGAGTAGAATCTTTCAGGCTTGAAAGATTTATGGAAGCCCTGCGTAGAGGTCTGTTACTATTAAGATCAACGAGTCTTCCTTTTAGACTTTGCGCACGTATCCCAACACTGAACAGCAGTAAAAGCGCAATGAATAGTTTAATCCTAATTGTAAAAATCATTCGGTTTATTTGACGATGAAAAGTCATGAAACCTTCGTAAATGAATAAAGAAACCTACCGGGAAAAACCCTCTTTTTTAACACCAATTTTCTTATGGATTTGTAAAAATTAAATACGGGTTCATTTTCCAAATTCGGTTTATCTTGCACATCCTTAAAAAACAAAAATGGAGTATAGTAAAATTGTTTCTGTTACAGGATTGCCGGGCTTGTTTGAGCTCATTAACACCAAATCTGATGGCGCTATTGTTCGTTCATTGGATGATAAGACAACAAGGTTTGCATCGAGCCGGATCCACAATTTTTCACACCTGGAAACTATTGAAGTCTACACAGTGAGTGATAATGTGAATCTTGCCGAAGTATTCCAGGCAATGGAAAAGAGCAGCGGCTCCTTGCCCGACACAAAGGATAATGATGCGATCAGGAAATACTTCGAACACGTATATGGCGATATTGATTTCGAAAGAGTATATAACAGTGACCTTAAAAAAATGATAAAGTGGTTTGAAGTGCTCAAGAAGAACAATGTTGACATAAAACTTTCTGAGCCGGAGCCGGAAGAGGAAGAAGGTGAAGAAACACCAGAACCCGTAACGGTAGTAGATAAGAAGGAGTCATCTGCCACCACTGAAAAGAAGCCGGCAAAAAAAACCTCAAAAACTTCTTCAGATAAAAAAGAAGGCGGCGCTGAAAAAAAATCTACCTCCTCAAAAACAGCAAAACCTGCAAAGAAATCAGCGAAAAAGAAAGGAAAATAATTTTTCATTTATAGACAAGCTGTTCCGACCCATCGGGACGGCTTATTTTTTAAAATGACGTTATGAATTATACAGCAAATATTTCTGCACCACAGCGGCATTTTCTGCCGGGGGGATTCAGTGTGACTGATTGGAAATCTCTTGAGCCGTATTTTAAAGACCTGCTTGAAAGAAAAATTGATTCAAGGCCGGACCTGGAAAAATGGTTGCAGGATTCCAGTGAGCTCGAAGCAATCGTGAGTGAAGATGCGAACTGGCGCCAGATCCGAATGACTTGTGATACCGAAAACAAAGAACTTGAAAATGCATTCACCTATTTCGTAATGGAGATTCAACCTCATGTCCAGTCCTATGCGGACAAACTCAACAGGAAATTGATTGAAAATCCATTTACCAAAGAATTGGATCATGATAAATACTTCACCTACCTGCGAAATATAAAAAAGAATATCGAGCTTTTTCGGGAAGAGAATATCAGTTTGAACTCGGAATTAAGTGTCATGGCGCAGCAATATGGCGTGATCGCGGGAAAAATGACCGTGCAGGTTAATGGAAAGGAATACACATTACAACAAGCAGCTAAGTTTTTAGAGAGCGCGGACCGCGGTTTGCGTGAGGACGTTTATAGAAAAGTCAGCGAGCGGAGATTACAGGATAAAGATGAATTGAATAAACTTTTTACTTCGCTTATCCAAAAGCGTAACCAGGTAGCACTCAACGCCGGCTTTGCGAACTACCGCGATTTCAGATTTAAAGAGTTGGGCCGCTTCGATTATACAAGAGAAGATTGTTTTCAGTTTCATGAAGCGGTCAAACAAAATGTTATTCCGCTGGCAAATGAGATCTATAAAAAAAAGAAAGAGAAATTAGGCATTGATCCATTGCGGCCGTGGGATACAGAAGCCGAACCCGCTGGAACTGCTCCATTAAATCCTTTTAAAACCAGCGATGAACTTCTAAAAAAGACACTTGATTGCCTTGATGAGGTAAATCCTTTTTTCGCTGAATGTCTCCAACAGATGCAAAGCATGCACAGGCTCGATCTTGAAAGCAGGAAGGGAAAAGCACCCGGGGGTTATAATTGTCCCCTGCCGGAAACCGGGGCTCCATTTATTTTTATGAACGCGGCGGGCCAGATGGCTGATGTCACAACCATTATTCATGAAGGTGGTCACGCTGTTCATTCCTTTCTCACTCATCCATTAGCTCTGACCGGGTTTAAGGAATACCCGATGGAAATTGCAGAAGTCGCGAGTATGAGTATGGAACTATTCAGCATGGACTATTGGGATGTTTTTTTTGAAAACGAAGCAGAGTTGAGACGTGCTAAAGAATATCAACTGGAAAGGGTCATTACAATTTTTCCATGGATCGCTGTCGTCGACAAATTTCAGCATTGGGTATATGAAAATCCCACGCATACC
>DASYSW010000443.1:0-14969 GCA_036002905.1 Chitinophagaceae bacterium | reverse complement strand
CGATTGTTTGATACCTGTTAAACGCTGCCACCTTTATTGCATGGACATTTGGTATTTCAACAAACCGTCTCCAAAAATCAAAGCTTAAGATTCGTCCTCCCACAGCAGGTTGCAGGTAAAATCCGAATACAGGAATTGCGTCTGATATTGTGCGAATGTGCCTGATAAGGTCGGTTTCAGAGTAGTCGCTAAGTCCACCAAGGCTTACAAGCCCAAGGTTGTAACCATACTTGATCGCCAATTCTGCTTCCTTCAATGCATTGGGTGCAGGCCCAACGATACCGGCAACTTTTATAAACGGATAACGTAATTCAGCCTTATCGATTTCTTCGGCGGCCAATCTCAAGACAGTCTCCAAAAGATTTACTTCCGGCCTCCTGATTTCAAATTGTGTCGTATGAACACCCACCGCAACCCCGCCGGCACCAGCTGCTAAGTAGTAACGCGTAAGCCTTCGCTGCCGCTCTTCATCGAGCGTGCGATTTTCATCTAAAACCAATGGATGGGCGGGAATGACGGTACCATTCTGAAGTAATTCCCTGATCTCCGCATTTAATGATATCTGCTCCATTGTCTAATTAAAATTGACCTGTTCTTTCCTGGAAGTGGGTGGGTTTATTGATCGTCTTTCCATCTTCATTGATCCAGCCAACAATTAATTCCATCATTTTTTTGAGAGACACTTTCGGGTAACCAAAGAGCCTGTAGGATTCCGCAGCATTGCTCAATAGTGCTGTATCCTGTTCATGATTCATGAACTGAGGCGTTTCTCCGAAAAGCTTTCCAAATTCATTTGCGAGCCATCTTACGGATATTGTCTCCGGGCCTGTAATGTTTAAAACCTTTGAAGGCACTGCGCAATGACGAAATGCTCTTAACGCCATCTCATTGGCGTCGCCCTGCCATATTACATTAACATGACCCATACTTAAATTCAGTGGACGCTTCTCTTTAACTGACCTTGCTATTTCAAGCAACACACCGTACGTTACGTCATTTGCATAATTAAGGCGATAGATAAGAATGGGTGTATTGTTTTTTAAAGAATAATATTGAAACACCCGTTCTCTCCCCAGGCACGATTGAGCATATTCCCCTACAGGCTGCGGGGTTAATGCCTCATCAGCTCCTCCCATTGATACGGGTGTTAAAGGGTAAACGTTACCGGTAGAAAAAACCACAATGCGCGAATTTTTAAATTTCTGCGCAATACGACCGGGCAAGTAAGAATTCATCGCCCACGTAAATGATTCCTTGCCTGTAGTTCCAAACTTCGTTCCAGCCAGGTACAGAACATTTTTGACGTCTGGTAAAGCCTCCAACTGGTCGTCTTCCAGTAAATCTGCACAAATAGTTTTAATGCCGTCATTATTTAACTCTGCTTTCAAACCCGGTTCGGAAAAACGGGCCACACCTATGATTTTTTTATTCACTCCTGCTTTGTCTGCTGCTTGCCTGGCAAGTCTGGCAAGCGCCGGGCCCATCTTCCCCCCTACACCGAGAATGAGAATATCATCTTTGAGTTCGGCGATTTCTGAAACGAGGTCGTCTGAGGGTTCTAATAATTTCCTGTAGATCAATTCTATTTCTTTCATTATTGCAGACAGTTGATTTTTAATGATTGTAACCAATACCTGTTATAACGGAAGTTCAAGTCAAGTTCAAACTTTTTTTTCAGATAAAATTATTTATAAAGAGTGAATCAACAATGACTATAATTAAAACCAGGAATAAGAGTGATAACAACATGCGAGCATCACTCAAGTGAGTAGCAAAAAGCATTTATCAACATTCCGGAAAAGTTATTAAGTTAGACTGGCGGCCTGTCCGCCGTAGCGATGCGCAGGCGTGAAAGCGAGTCTTAGAGAAGCTTGCAGCAAAAAACACTCATGTCTCGACGATTCATTCCATTTCTGTGCTTTTTCATTTTGCTTGTCATGACACTACTGATTGGACAACTGATATTCACAATTCAATATTTTCGAGTAAAGAAATCAAAAGCGTTGTAGGAAGGTTCTTGCACCTAACATTCCATTTGCCAGCCTGCAACATCCTGGCTCTTGCCAGCTGAACGGGGTTCTTTTTCGTAAATTCGCAATCTCAATAATAAAAATCATGGTTCTGTATGTAAACGGCGAAAAACAGGAGATTACTGTAGAACCGGATGTTGCATTGTTAACCATATTGCGGGAATATCTCAATCTAACAGGCACCAAATATGGTTGCGGCGAAGGGGCCTGCGGCGCCTGCACCGTCCTGATCAATGGAAACACAGTACACTCGTGCATCACCCCTGTAAGTTCCACTGCAGGTAAGGAGATCACCACTATTGAAGGACTTGAGAAGAACGAAAAACTTGCCGCGCTCCAACAAGCGTTTTTGACAACAGATGTTTTTCAATGTTCATATTGCGCATCGGGCATGATCATGGCGGCAGCAGCGCTGCTCAAAAAAAATCCTTCTCCTTCAGAAGAAGCGATCGTGCAAGGAATGAATGGAAATATCTGCAGGTGTGGGACATATCCTTACATCATAAAGGCCATTAAACTGGCTTCTTCATCTTAAATCGCGCACAATGAAAAATCAAGATCATTCGCGCCATCCATTTGAGCCTGCAGACAGCGAACTCCCATCCAAGCCGCATTATCATTTTACACTCGACCGGAGAAAGTTCTTTAAATTCAGTGGCGGCGGTTTGGTTGTTGCTTTTGTGTTGCATGATCTTATTTCACTCAACAACAACAGTGTTCCCCCTACAGATGAATCGCAAACGGATGATGTCGACGCATGGATACATATCGGTGAAGAGGGAGCAGTGAATATTTTCACAGGCAAGGTTGAAGTGGGACAAAACATTCGTACTTCTTTGTCGCAGATTGTTGCGGAGGAACTGATGGCACCCTTATCATCCATTACCATGATCATGGGTGATACTGACCTGGTGCCTTATGATGCCGGTACTTTTGGAAGCCGCACTACTCCGCAGATGGGCACACAACTGCGTAAAGCAGCTGCTACGGCGCGTGAAGCATTGAAAGAACTCGCCGCAAAAAAATGGAACACCCAACCAACAAACCTGCACGCTGAAAATGGGACGATAGTTAATACAACCACCAAAGAGAAAATCAATTATGGAGCATTGACAAAGGGCAAGCAACTGTTGATGAAGATTTCGGATAATGTGCCGCTGATCGCCGCAAAGGATTGGAAGGTGGCAGGCAAATCAGCGCCTAAAGTTGATCAAAAAGATTTTATTTCCGGCAGGCACATATATGTTTCGGATATGAAGTTGACAGGAATGCTTTACGGAAAAATATTGCGGGCCCCCTCCTATGAAGCAAAACTTATTGAAGCAAATTTGGCAAAAGCAAAGAGCATACCCGGTGTAATTGTGGTGAGAGATGGAGACTTTGTGGGAGTGGCCGCACCTGATAGCAGGACCGCCACAAGCGCTTTACTGGCGATTGATGCCAAATGGCAAGAGCGTAAAGACCATCCATCCAACGCAAATATTTTTGAATATCTACTGAAAAACCCTTCGACAGAGAGAGACAACGGCACAACAACAGGCAATGTTGAAGGTGGTGTATCCGCAGCAGCATTCAAATACTCCAATACTTACAACATTAACTATATAGCGCATGTACCGTTGGAACCAAGGGCAGCAGTAGCGCAATGGGCTGACGGAAAGCTCACAGTATGGACAGGAACGCAAAGACCGTTTGGTGTTCAACAGGAACTTATTGAAACCTTGAGGTTACCTAAAGAGAAGGTTCGGGTGATAGTGCCTGATACAGGATCGGGATATGGAGGAAAACATTCCGGTGAAGCAGCCATTGAAGCAGCACGCCTCGCACAAGAAGCGAAAGCACCGGTAAAAGTTGTGTGGACAAGAGAGGAAGAGTTTACCTGGGCGTACTTCAGGCCTGGTGGCGTGATCGAAGTGAATGCTGGTGTGAATAAAGATGGTACGATTACCGCGTGGACGTTTACGAACTATAATTCAGGCGGCGCCGGGCTCGAGACGCAATACAAGGTAAGTAACAAAAA
Organism: Chitinophagaceae bacterium; assembly: GCA_036002905.1. Classification (GTDB taxonomy): domain Bacteria; phylum Bacteroidota; class Bacteroidia; order Chitinophagales; family Chitinophagaceae; genus VBAU01. Next base: position 10,919 of record DASYSW010000443.1, on the reverse strand, counting down.
AATAGCACACGTGCCTTCGAATACGCCATTAAAACAAGGCTCTTACCGTGGCCTTGCAGCTACGGCTAATGTATTTGCACGGGAATGCAGTATGACTGACCTTGCCCGTTTAGTTAACATGGACCCACTTGATTTCCGAATAAAGAATTTAGACGATGACCGGTTTATTGCGGTGCTCCAGTCCGCTGCGAAAGCTTTTGGTTGGGGTAAAGAGAAACCTGCTGGTCATGGCTACGGCATTGCAGGTGGGTTTGAAAAAGGTGGTCATGTTGGCACCTGCGTTGAAGTGGCGGTGAGCGGAAATAAAGAAGTGAAGGTGCTTCGCGTAACACAGGCATTTGAATGTGGCGCCATAGTGAACCCACATCATTTGGAAAACCAGGCGATGGGCTCTATCATCATGGGTCTTGGCGGAGCTTTGTTTGAAGCAGTTCAGTTTGCCAATGGCAAAATATTGAACGCCGGTCTTTCGGCATACAGGGTTCCTCGTTTTAGCGATGTGCCTGAAATTGAAGTTATTTTGTTAGATCGAAAAGATCTACCATCGGCCGGTGCAGGCGAGGCAGCAATTGTTGGTGTTGCGCCCGCTATCCGCAATGCCATTCTTGATGCGGTGGGAACAGCGCTCAATACTTTGCCCTTGATACCAAACGGAATGTTAGCTTAACACAGTTGCAAACAGCATTGGCCACTGGCGTCGATCAATTATTCATCGCTTCCTTTCAGTTTGGTCTCATTTCAAAATAGAGTTTAGTAATTTTATATAACTTAACTTATCAATGAATAGTTGGAAGGTGAAGCAATGTTTTCGTTCTATTTGTTAAGTGGGCTGCTGATCTTATCTAATCAAACAATGTTCAATTATGGCGAAATACACTCTTTCCGTCAATGGCAAAATGAAGTCGGTGGAAGCAGATGCTGATACCCCACTATTGTGGGTACTGCGTGACCACTTGAATTTATTGGGAACAAAATTTGGCTGCGGCGTTTCAGAGTGCGGAGCCTGTACTGTCCATATGAATGGAAATGCAGTGCATTCCTGCTTCATACCGATTTCAACCGTTGGTGATAATAAAATTGTTACCATTGAAGGCCTCAGTATAAACGGCGATCACCCACTTCAACAAGCATGGGAAGAACTTGACGTGTCGCAATGTGGCTATTGCCAGGCCGGTCAATTGATGGCCGCTGCAGCGTTGTTAAAAAATATTCCTAATCCATCGGATGAACAAATTGATGCGAGCATCACCAACATCTGTCGCTGTGGGACACAAGTGCGTATTCGAAAGGCAATTCACATGGCAGCTGAAAAACTTACCTCAAAATAATTATGGAATCAACAATTTCAAGAAAGCATTTTCTAAAAGTATCCGCCTTATCGGCCGGCGGCATGCTTCTCAGCTTTTCATTTTTAAGTAATGGGGTCGCAGCGCAGCCAGTTGACGATACCGTTTTTGCCCCCAATGTATTTATTAAGATCGGCGTCGATGGAACGATTTTGTTAATGGCACCAAACCCTGAAATTGGCCAGGGAGTAAAGACATCTCTTCCGATGATCATTGCAGAGGAGTTATGCGTGGATTGGAAGAAAGTCCAGGTGGAACTGGCACCACTCGACAGCAAGTATGGGGACCAAACAGCCGGGGGGAGCGGCGCTATCAGGGGAAGGTTTGCAGCATTGCGTACTGTAGGAGCAACCGCACGTGATATGCTGGTACAAGCTGCTGCCTTAACCTGGAAGGTACCAAGCGCAGAATGTACTGCTGAAGATGGATCAGTTGTACACAAGGCAAGCGGCAAAAAACTCACTTATGGTGCATTGTCATCGAAGGCCGCCTCACTCGATATCCCTTCGAGGCCGATGCTGAAAAACCGAAAGGATTTTAAATTGATCGGTACCCGGATAAAAGATGTTGATGCGCACAAAATAACAACAGGCCAGCCATTATATGGAATCGACACCCGTCGCGACGGAATGTTGTTTGCCATGGTGGCTCGACCGCCAGCCTATGGAAAAACGCTGGGTTCTGTAGACGATACAGAAGCCCGGAAAGTCAATGGTGTTAAAAATGTCATCAAGCTCCAGAACTCAGTCGCAGTGCTTGCGACCTCGACCTGGGCGGCGAAAAAAGGACGTGATGTATTGGTGATCCAATGGAACGCAACTGAAAAGCTGGAAAATACATCCGACCATTTTGTTGCTTTTAAAGAAATGCTTGAGAAAGGCGCTTCATCTCACGCGAGAAATGATGGCGATGTGGACGCAGTAAAACAAAACGCTGCTAAAATACTTGATGTAACATACGAGATACCTGCCCTGTCACATGGCCAAATGGAACCGCTCAATTTTTTTGCAGACGTGCGCGATGGAAAAGCTGTATTGTATGGTCCAACGCAGGTACCAGGCGATGTGAAAGCTGACGTCTCTAAACAGTTAGGTATCTCCGAGAAAAATATAACTGTCGGTGTGCCTCGCCAGGGAGGAGGATTCGGTCGAAAGTTAATGACCGATAATGGTGTAGAGGCCGCATTGATATCAGCTGCTGCGAAAAGCCCGGTGCAGGTACAGTGGACCCGTGAGGATGATATGCAAAATGACTTTTATCGCCCTGCTGAAATGTATCGTTACAGGGCCGCCCTTTCGGCAGACAAATTATTATCATGGCATCAATCAGGTATTGGTATTGGTCGTGGTACCTGGGGCGACAGCTACGTGGCAGGAGCTTTGACAAATTATCGTTCAGATAACCAGGGTCTCAAGAGCAATACACCCACTGGTTGGTGGCGAGCACCCGGGGCCAATACATTAGCCTTTGCAGCAGAAAGCTTCATGGACGAAGTGTGTGCAGAGTTAAAAAAAGACCCGGTAACATTTCGCCTTGAGTTATTGAATAAGGCAAAACAAGAACCAATAGGAAAGATTAATTACAACCCGGACAAATATAAAAGTGTCGTGGACCTTGTTGCAAAGATGAGCAACTGGGGAACTACACCTTCGGGAGCGTACCGAGGTTTCGCGACCTGGTTCTCTTTTGGTTCCTATGTTGCGCAGGTCGTGGAAATAAAAATAGTGAATGCAAGACCGAAGATCATGAAAGTATTCTGTGCCGTAAACTGTGGCCAGGTGATTAATCTGAGCGGCGCAGAAAATCAAGTGCAGGGTGCAATTGTAGACGGTATTTGTCACGCAATGTTTCCAAAGGTCACATTCGTCAACGGTGCGGTTGCAGAGACGAACTTTGATTCTTACGAATTTCTGCGGATGAAAGATGCGCCATTGGATATTGAAGTAAAATTTGTTGACTCAGATGAAGCACCGATGGGCCTGGGAGAACCGGCCCTTCCACCGGTAGCTGCAGCTGTTGCCAATGCGCTATATGCTGCTACGGGAAAACGAATACGGAAAATGCCGTTTTCAGAGGCCTTGCGTCAACCCGGCTAATTGGAATTTGTATTGATCTGATCAGAAAAAGCACCGTGGCACTTCTTCTTATCTTTTCGTCAATTTGTACCTCAAGTGTGTTGCCAGGTTTGATGGTATTACTTCTACTATTTGAATATCATATTTGTCTTTATCAATACCGTCAAAAAGTCGGATACCACTTCCTAAAAGAACAGGTGCAATGTGAATGAAACATTCCTCCACAAGCCCTGCATTGAGATATTGTTGAATAGTATTCGCACCACCTTGTATTCTTATATCCTTTCGTTTGGCTGATTGCCTGGCTTTTTCTAATGCACTTTCTATTCCCTCATTGATGAAATAAAAAGTTGTTGTTCCCTTTTGAACCCAGGGTTCCCGCTTTTCGTGCGTCAATACATAAACATCCGCTTCGTATAGATCTTCTTTCCAATGCACTTCGCCTTCTTCAAACATTCGTTTTCCCATAATGTAAGAACCTGTTCTTGTAAATACATCATCAATTAATTTACTGTCGGCACCGTATTCTTCGCCGCCTTCCATTTTGATGTGTTTCCAAAATGCCTGTTGTTTAAACATCCATTGGTGAATTTTTCCTGAAACGCCGCCCATTGGGTTGGCTGGACTTCTGTTATCGCCTGCAAAAAAGCCATCAAGTGACATTCCGCAGTCAAAGAAAATTTTGCTCATAATTCTTATTTATCTTTTGTTCGTCAAAGTTAATTTTTGTCCGTTGGTTTGATTGTTAGAATTGTCGCTCTACAATTATAGCTATTGCCCTCACCAATGACCGGCTTTTTTCTCATGAGTCTTTTCCATCCGGAATAATCGCAGGAAAAACAGTAATCCTTATGCCATCGAGGCAGTGCAACCCGAAGACCTTTGTAGCGAGAGGTTTTTCCCAGCTTTAAAGTAAACTCATTAATAGATCGCCCTAATTAGTTTGTACCTTTAAGTCAATAGTTTCATTACATAAATCGTGAAAATAACAATCAAAAAACTTACATTGACAGACGATCATTTGTGCTATCATCAGCATTGCTGGTGGTAGATTGATGATTAGTTTGTCCAGGTAATTACTTTTTTCTAATGAAAGAACTAACCGACATTATACGATCTTATGATAAGGCCGTTATGCGAGACAAACGAACAGCATTAGCAACAGTCGTAAGAGTGGATGGTTCATCCTACCGCCGTCCTGGCGCACGGATGTTAATTACTGAAGATGGGCAAATGACCGGGGCTATTAGCGGTGGATGCCTCGAGGGAGATGCCCTGCGCAAAGCACAATTTGCAATTTTTCAGAAAAAAAATAAATTGGTTGTGTATGACACAACGGATGCAGAGGATTTGAAATTTGGCGTACAATTGGGGTGCAATGGTATTGTGTATATTTTGTTTGAACCGATTCGCCCGGGGGATGCAAACAGTCCGATCAACTTGTTAAAGAAAGTTACAGAACAGAGACAAGATGCAATGCTCTTAACAGCGTTTAATGAAGGTGAAAGTGCAGCACAAAAGGGTACATGTTGTGCTGTAAACGAGACCGAATGTTTCTGTGGTGATGATGAACTGAGATCAATGATTGAGGACGGTAAAACCTTACTGAAACAAAAAAAATCTGTTATAAAAGAAGGTATAAAAGGTTCCGTATTATATCAGTTCATCCCTCCCTCAATACAATTGATCATCGTTGGCGCAGGCAACGACGCGCAGCCGTTGGCTGAGATCGCTTTTTTGTTGGGTTGGAACATCGTCGTGGTTGACGGCAGACCGGTATATGCAACAAAGAACCGTTTTCCGAATGCAGACAAGATCTCTCTTACCAAACCTAAAGAGATTTTATCTGCTGCCGATGTCGATGCACAAACGGCGGTTGTTTTAATGACACACAATTATAATTACGACCTCGCAGCATTAGAACAACTAATTAAGAGTGATTGTAAATATATTGGTGTCCTGGGCCCGAAGAAGAGGTTGCGCAGCATGCTCAATGACTTTACTGAAAGAGGCATAACAATAAGCGACGCGATGATCCACAACGTTTACAGCCCCGTCGGTTTGGATATAGGTGCAGAAACATCCGAAGAAATTGCGCTATCAGTGGTGTCTGAAATAAAGGCAGTGTTTTCACAACGTGCAGGCGCATCATTAAAAGAAAGGATGACTGAAATCCATACTCGTAATTCAATATTGCCACATGAATAATACCGGCATCATCATTTTAGCGGCTGGTAGTTCTTCACGTTTTGGGAATACCAAGCAGCTACTTCAATTCAAAGGCAAAACGCTGTTGAAACATACAATAGAAGAAGCAGTTGAAGCGGGCGCACCGTTAATACTCGTCGTTACCGGTGCCCGGGCAGATGAAATCTCAAAGGAAATAAAGAGCGACAATGTCAAAATTGTCTTTAACAAAGATTGGCGACAAGGCATGGCCTCCGGAATTGTCGTCGGTGTAAAAACTGCAATCACATTGAACAAAGGCATCAAGAAGTTGATCATTGCGGTGTGCGATCAGCCGTTCGTATCATCAGCAGTATTTCAGCAATTATTTCAAAAACAAAATAACAGTGCGAAGCACATTGTTGCTTCAGCATATGCAGATACAGTCGGTACCCCAGCGCTCTTTACGGAAAGATATTTTGATGCATTGATGGGTTTAACCGGTGATCGCGGCGCAAAAAAATTATTTGAGACGTATCGCGACGATCTGGCCACCATTGATTTTCCGGATGGCTATATTGATATCGATACCCGGGAAGATTATGAAAATCTTTTGAAAAGGGAAGAGTGACACATGATTAAGGATTCATACAATCGCATACACGATTACCTGCGCATATCGCTGACTGATAATTGCAATCTGCGTTGTTTTTATTGCATGCCCGAAGAGGAGTATGAATTTACACCGGCCTCCAGACTGATGCAGAAAGATGAGATCGTTACACTATCAAAAATTTTCGTGAGCCTGGGGGTGAATAAGATTCGATTAACCGGTGGCGAACCTCTCGTAAGAAAGGATGCCGGGGAGATCATCAGGTCATTGTCCAGGTTGCCTGTAAAATTGACGATAACAACGAACGGCTCAAGAATACATGAGTTTGTGGATATCCTTGAGGAATCGGGAGTTCATTCGTTAAACATTAGTTTAGACACACTTCAACCGGAAAAATTTCAGTTGATCACGCGACGGAACCAATTTGACAAGATTCATAGTAACATCCAGCTTTTATTGAAAAGAAATTTTCACGTAAAGGTCAATATGGTCGTTATGAAAGGTCTGAATGATAGCGAGGTAAACGATTTTGTGGAATGGACAAAAAATGAGCCGGTCCATGTTCGGTTTATTGAGTTCATGCCTTTTACGGGCAACTGGTGGACAAGCAACAAGGTTTTTACAATGCATCAAATGCTACAGGTGATCAGAGAAAAATATGTTGTGGATCGGCTGGTGGATGAAAAGCATGACACTGCTAAAGGATATAAGGTGCCTGGTCACCAAGGAACATTTGCTATCATCAGCACCATGACCTCAAACTTTTGTGGTAACTGTAACCGAATGAGGCTGACAGCAGACGGAAAAATGAAGAACTGTTTATTTTCAGAGAAAGAAACTGATTTGTTAACTGCATTGCGCAGTGGGTTAGATGTTGTTCCTTTAATTCATCAAAATATTCACCATAAGGCCAGGGAGCTGGGCGGACAATTTACCGCCGACTTCGAGCACCTTCACCCCGAAGAAATTCATAACAGGAGTATGATAACTATCGGGGGATGAAATTTTTATTTTGCCGCGAGGTAGTTCCTTTCGTAATTAAATCTGCGATGTAATGAACTCAACTGTGTTTTTAATTTTACCATGATAAGCGTATACGAAGCAAAAGAGATAGTGAATAACAGTACCCACACACTTGCTCCAGTGAAATCTCTGTTGGATGAAGCAGAGGGTAAGGTATTGGGAGAAGATGTGTACGCATTGATAGATATTCCCCCTTTCCCGCAATCATCTATGGATGGTTATGCTTTCTCGTTTCAAGGATGGAAGCAACACAAAAAAATGAAAATCGTTGGCGAAGTGGTTGCGGGGGCCAGTAAAAAAATTGCGCTTGATCCGGAAAGCGCGGTAAGAATTTTTACTGGCGGTGCCGTTCCGATAGGTGCAGATACGGTTGTCATGCAAGAGAAAACCAAAGCACATAATGAGGAGTTGATTATTGAAGATGAAACACTACAGGTGGGTGCAAGTGTACGCCCCAGGGGTTCAGAAATAAAAGCCGGAGCACTGGCATTGGAAAAGGATAGCACGTTATCTCCTGCCGCGGTTGGATTTCTGGCAGGAATTGGAATCGCTGAAGTTAGTGTTTATCCCAACCCATCGGTAAGGATCATCATAACGGGCAACGAATTGCAGCAACCCGGCAGGAATCTTGAGCACGGACAGGTGTATGAATCAAATTCATTTGCATTGAAGGCAGTGTTGAAACAATTGCAGATTGAAGACATACAGGTTTCATATTCTAACGATAATCCGAAAAGTGTCACATCTTGTTTGCAAAAAGCTCTGCAGGAAAGCGATGTTGTTCTATTTACCGGTGGCATCAGTGTAGGGGATTATGATTTTGTTCTGCAGGCAACAAAAGAATGCGGTGTCGAAAAACTTTTCCATAAAGTGAAACAAAGACCGGGTAAACCACTGTATTTCGGGACAAAGGCTAGTCCTAATCATACGCCAAAATTAGTTTTTGGTTTACCGGGCAATCCGTCTTCAGTACTAACTTGTTTTTACCAATATGTCACTCCCGCATTGGAGAAATTAAGCAGAAGGAAAAAAATCCTGAGTACTTTACAAGTTCCTCTGTCAAAACCTTTTCAGAAGGCCGCTGGACTTACTCATTTTTTAAAGGGAATCTATGATGGCAAAACAGCAACACCGCTCGATGCACAGGAGTCATACCGGCTTAGTTCTTTTGCAATAGCCAATTGCCTTATACAGGTCAATGAGGAGACAACATCTTTGAAAGCGAGTGAAATGGTTGAAGTATATTTATTGCCGGGTTAAACCTTCAATGTGGACACGGTCATCCTTTTTTACTCACTATTATTTCTTGTCGCTTTTCTATACTCGTCAGTCGGGCATGGTGGAGCGAGCGGCTACCTGGCATTGATGGCGTTGTTTAGCATCTCCCCTGCTGTGATGAAACCAACTGCACTGTTACTTAATCTTTTTGTGTCACTCACGTCTTTTATCCAGTTTTACCGCGGTAAGCATTTTAATTGGAAAATATTCTTACCATTCGCTATTGCGTCGATACCGATGGCTTATGTCGGTGGGTTGATTACAATAAATGGAGATGTCTATAAAAAGATACTCGGCATATTATTAATAGTACCCATTGCCAGGTTTTTATTTTTTGCCAATATCAAGCAGGGAGAACTAAAACAATCAAATCCCTATTTGTCCCTTCTGATCGGTGCAGCTATTGGTTTTCTTTCCGGGCTTATAGGTATTGGTGGTGGCATCATTCTTTCGCCGGTTTTATTACTACTCAAATGGACAGACATGAAACGAACCGCCGCCATCAGTGCACTTTTCATTTTTGTAAATTCATTGTCGGGTTTGGCGGGACAGTTGACTAAAGGAATTGATTTTAGTCCAGACATGTTCGCTTATGTTGGAGTCGCTTTTGTGGGAGGAATATGCGGTGCGTATTACGGTTCACTGAAATTCCAACATAACATCTTAAAATATATGCTGGCAATTGTACTTATGGTTGCTGCTTATAAGTTATTATTTACAAGTGCATAACTTAGTTAGTTTGTTCGTGTTTTTATTCATAGAGGCACTCATTAAGAGAATTTCGTAGGTAAATTTGTTGTACTATTATTTATGGGCTTACATATCATTTTATTTGGACGGCTTGCCGATATTGCCGGGAGTTCTGTTATCGTAAATGCAGTTGCAGACACCGATAGTCTAATTAGCGCTTTACATAAGACCTATCCGGCATTGGCTGAATCAAAATATGTGATTGCAGTAGATAAACGCGTCATCACATCAAACACACTGCTAAGTGAAAATAGCGTGGTAGCTTTATTGCCACCGTTTTCAGGTGGATAAAATAAAATGAGCGAAACGAATTTATATGAGCGCTATCATCGCCAAACGATTTTACCAGGATTTGGCGCAGAGGGTCAGCAAAAATTGTTGAGGGCAAAAGTATTTGTTGTAGGGGCGGGTGGATTGGGCTGTCCCGTGTTACAATATTTAACCGCGGCCGGAGTTGGCACTATTGGCATTGCAGATGATGATTTAGTTGCCTTGAATAACCTTCATCGACAGGTTTTGTATTCGGTCAATGATATTGGTCTCTCAAAAGCTGAAAGAGCAGCTGATATATTGCGTCAATTGAATCCGGAAATAACGATCACTCCTCACAACAATAGGATCACCACACAAAATGCATTAGCGCTGTTTGAACATTTTGACATCATCATAGATGGTACAGATAATTTTGCCGCTCGCTATATGATCAACGATGCCTGTGTGTTGCTAAAAAAGTCATTGGTATATGGAGCTATTTCACAGTTTGAAGGACAGGTAAGTGTTTTCAAAAACCAGGATGATGATGACGTTAACTATCGGGACATTTTCCCCGATCCGCCAAAAGACGGTGAGGTACCAAATTGTGCCGAAGCGGGAGTGCTTGGGGTATTGCCGGGAATTGTCGGCACCATGATGGCAAGCGAGACAATTAAAATAATTACAGGTATTGGGGCATCATTAACAAATCAATTATTAACCTTTAATGCATTGACCAACCAGGTCCATCAATTCAGCATATCAGCAGGAAGGGAGACCCATTCACAAGTTCCTAAAACCAGCTCGGAATTTTTGAACATAGATTATGATTGGCTTTGTTCATCTTCGGGAAAAGATGAAGAGATTGATGCAGAGACATTCATCAGGCTGATAGAAAAAGGCAATGTGGATGTAATTGATGTGAGAGAACCGCATGAGTTGCCCACAGCAAATGAATTTCCAAATATTAGAATTCCGCTTGGGCAATTAACAAACAATACCAATGGGATTGAAGCTGATTCCGTTATAACATTTTGCCAAACCGGCAGTAGAAGCCTGCGAGCCGTCAAAATTCTAAAGAGTATTTTTGGCGAAAGTAAAAAAATTTACAGTTTACGGGGAGGGATTTTGGAGTGGAAACGCAGAATCAAACATTATGAGAGAAAAAAAACCTAAGAATATTTTTGTTCAAGGTCCAATTGCAGCGTCCTTCGTTGCTGATAGCATTCAAAAACATAGCAGCAAGACTCAAATTGGCGGACACAGTATTTTTTTGGGGCAAGTAAGAGCTGACAAGATCGACGGAAAAGAAGTGGTTTCAATTGAGTATACGGCTTACGAAGAAATGGCGTTGGAGATGATGTATACTATTCGCGAAAATATATTTGAAAAATACGATCTCACGTGCATGCACGT
>DASYSW010000442.1:0-8141 GCA_036002905.1 Chitinophagaceae bacterium | reverse complement strand
GTTACCGTACTGTCTTTTATTTTATAGTTCGATATGTAGGTATTAAATCCAATAAAAGAAGCAACGGTGCCGGTGAGGTCCTGGCCCAACACATTAAACTTTATACCATAATTCTGGTAAGCAAGCGAAACACGTAAGTATTGGTATGTTCCGGGCGTGATCTCATCAAGTGGAATTGATAAAAAAGTCTCTCCCTCTTTTGCCAGCACTGATTTGGAGAAATCGATGGCATTGCTTCCCCCAGTTGTTACTTCAGGAGCCCGGTATAATACATCTCCACTTCCCAATGCGGTAAAAGCATTTGAGGCCAGCTCGACATAGTGCGAACTCATTGTATTAAACAAAGGTGATTGTCCTGAATTACCCGGGGGCATTACGTCGAGCAAACCGATATTATTCAATCGCTGTTGCGTGGAATCGAATTTAAAAACGAATACAAGCTTGGCCAATGGATTGACATTTTCATGTTCTTTTGAACAGGAACCCAGGCAAAACAGAATAGCGGCAGCAAGAATGAGTACAGACGACTGTTTCATGTTGACGGTCTTTATAATCGAATTATTAAAACGATTCGGCAAAAGATTAATTGTATAAAAACGGCTCAAAACAGTCCATCCAAAAGCATAAATTATCCATTTTAACCGCCTATTAATGAGCTCATCTTTGTGCTGTCAACAATCAATTCACTAAAACGAGAAGAAATGAATGATCAAAATTTCAAAACAGTTACCATTAACGGGATGGACATTTTTTATCGTGAAGCCGGGGATAAAAACAAGCCAACGATTTTATTACTCCATGGCTTCCCCTCGTCCTCACATATGTACAGGGACCTGATCAATGATCTCTCTGCGGATTATCATTTGATCGCTCCCGACTACCCGGGATTTGGACAAAGCGATTCGCCATCAATGGCAACCTATCAATACAGTTTCAATAACCTGGCTTCAACAGTTAATTCTTTTACGGAGAAACTGGGACTACGAAAATTCACCCTTTATATGCACGACTATGGTGGTCCAGTAGGTCTTCGCATTGCCACGCACAGACCCGAATCGATCCAGGCGCTGATCGTGCAAAATGCAAATGCCTATGCTGAGGGATTGGGCAACGCCCTTCAACCTTTAGTCGCGTATATTCAAAATGAAAATGGAGAGACTGAAAAGGGCGCAAGGTCATTTTTGTCGGCAGATGCCATAAAGTGGCTTTATACGAACGGAGCGGAGGATGCTTCAAAGATCAGCCCTGATGGATATATGCTGGATCAATCGTACGTAAACCGACCCGGAAATGATGAAATACAATTGGCATTGTTCAGAAATTATGGAACAAATATCTCGTTATATGAAACCTGGCAATCTTATTTCAGAATGTACCAGCCGCCAACATTGGTTATCTCGGGAAAGAACGATGAGATATTTATTGCGGCCGGCGCCGAGGCATTTAAAAAAGATCTCAAGGACGTGCAAATAAATTTGTTGGAAGGAGGACATTTTGTACTCGAAGAAAAGCATGCCGAAGCGGCCTCCATTATTAAATCCTTTCTCACAGAAAAAGGGATCAAATAATTCTTTTAAACGACTGTTAATTTTGCAGTATGGCCGACCAGGCAGTATTCACATTAGTCAATGAACAGAATGGAAACCTTGCATTCAAACTGTTTTCATTCCAGGATAATAGCTATTTCGACCATTTGCAGCGGAATAACTATTATTCGCTTATTTGGGTGAAAGAGGGAAGCGGGAAGTTGAAAACAAATTTTTCCGAATACAGCTTTGAAAAGAATTCTTTGTTTTCATTTGCTCCCTACCAGCCATTCATGTTATCATCCAACCTGGTGAAAGGAGTCGCTATTTATTTCCACTCGGATTTTTTTTGTATCCACAAACACCAGACTGAAGTGACGTGCAATGGTGTTCTTTTCAATAATATTTATCAAAGACCATTTTTCCAGGTGGACGAAACATTGGAACATTCGCTGAACACTGTCATTCAGCAGATCAAAACTGAGATACAAAGACCTGGTTTAGCACAGTATGAATTGTTGATCTCCTTCATGAAGATCTTCCTGATCTCCGCTTCCCGCGTCAAAGCGCAACAACAACCGGAGTCAATCCCACAATCTGCAGCCACAAAAGAACCCTTCATCCTGCAGAGCCTGAAAGATGCAATAGAAAGGGATTTCAGATCGAAGCATATGCCGCAGGATTATGCTATCCTGCTCAACATTTCGTCAAACGCATTGGCTAAGATCACAAAAACACATTTCAATAAGACACTAACAAACCTGATCACGGAACGGATCATCATTGAAGCGAAGCGGGAATTATATCTTACCAACAAATCAGTAAAAGAAGTGGCATATGAACTGGGCTACGATGATGAATATTACTTCAGCAGGTTTTTTAAAAAAAATGTCAATATCTCACCGCAGACATACAGGGAAACTGTTGGTTTTGGAAAAGCTGAACTGAATTAACAGTATTTCTCGCTGTCAATAATAGGAGTAATAGGTGTAAATAGGTGTTCGCTGGCCTGCCTGGCTTCCACTCGTCCACACGAAGTCGCCGCTCTTCACGGCAGGAGTATTGTCGTTGTTGTAAGAGTAAGTATAATCTACTGCGTAGGTAGATTCGACATTACCTGTTGACCACTCTTTTTTGGGATTATTCTTTTGCAAATTCAGATTTGGTAACACCAGGAAGTGGTCATGAATACCATCATGTATGAGCGTGTAATCGTCAACGTTCACCTTATTATCGTATTCATCATAATGTATAGAGTAGTCAGTTTCGGGCGATCCCTGCGTTGAGGGCCGATGTTCGTGCATTTCCTTCAAGTTGCCATCAATATGGTAAGAAAAATCCAATGTCCGGTCAATAACAAAGCTATCACCCTCTTTATGATCCCACTCTATTTTCTCAACCGACTGGCTAGAATAGGTAAACCTCACATGGCGGTATAAGACGTTATTTTGGTTAATAAATTCTACTGATGCTACTTTGCCGCCATTGTCATAGGAATAACGGAGCGTGTCATGATTAATAATAATATTATTTCTCATTTCGCTGACCCTTTCTCCATTATATAACACGTCATAAATAGTGTATCCGGAAGCAAAATCAACTTTGGTTACCAGGCTGTCAGGGTTGTATTCGAAATGGTAATAGGGCGACGGAAGGTGCGGCATTACGATATCCTTTAACAATACTTTTTTCTTTTTCACCAGAGGACGGTCTATGTTAGTGTCTTCATTTTGATTGTCTTTCGTGCAACTTATCACGATCATTATAACAATTACTGCGCACGAGAGCTGTCCAGCTTTCATTTTATAAGATTTGTGATTCGATAAAACGTGAAGTTTGTTCAAAAGGTTGTCGCTGTAGCAAATAGCTAGGAAAATAATGAGAGCGACTTGAAGAGGGGAACCTCATGATGCATTAAAGCACGTTCATGAAGATTGATTTGCCCACCAATCATCTGTTCACCGTCCTGTATATGCGTTAAGACCCGTCAATTTTTTCTGCCGTTTTCGATACCAGACCTGTGCCGGTCATGCGCGATATTGCTCGTCACTTACTTTTTCCATCCAGTCAACCACTTTGCCATTGAGATTTTCCTGGAGAGCAATATGCGTCATAGCCGTAGTTGGCGTCGCACCATGCCAATGCTTTTCATTCGGAGAAAACCAAACAACATCGCCCGGATGAATTTCCTCGATCAGTCCGCCTTCACGTTGGGCCCAGCCACAACCTGATGTAACAATTATTGTTTGACCCAATGGATGTGTATGCCACGCAGTTCTTGCACCCGGTTCGAACGTGACGATGGCCGCTGCTGCACGTCTTGATTCATTGGACTGGAACAGGGGATCCACCCGCACATTACCCGTGAACCAATCTGCAGATCCTTTGCCCGATGGCTGCGAGCCGACTCTTGTGATTTCCATTTTCCTTTTACTTTTTACTGATTCGGTAAATGTCCCCGTCATCCGTGATAGCATATAACATATCATTCATGTAGGTAACATCGCGAAAGCGTTGATTCTTTTCAGTAAGTAATCTTTCTTCACCTGTGACTTTATTGTTTTTTATGACCAACCTGTCGAGGTGCTGGCCGCTCAATGAAGCAATAAATAAATTATTCTTCCATTCGGGTATAGCGTTGCCGCTATAAAAGCAAATACCGCTTGGCGATATCACGGGATCCCAATAATAAACAGGTTGCTCCATGCCATTTTTCTGCTGAATGGCATCCCCGATTTTTCTGCCACTATATTCAAGACCATAAGTAATAACCGGCCAGCCGTAGTCTTTGCCTGCGCGCACAAGATTTACTTCGTCACCACCTCTTGGACCAAATTCAGCTTCCCATAATTCTCCGGTCGAGGGATCTATTGCGAGACCCTGGGGATTGCGATGACCATAAGAATATATTTCAGGCATTGCACCTGCTGTGTGAAGAAAGGGATTTCCGGGAGCTGGTTTTCCGTCGGTTGTTATTTTAAATACTTTTCCCAAACCCGCACCAAGTTTTTGTGCCTGCGCCCTGCCTTCAAGAATAGATCGTTCCCCGGCGCTTACAAAAAGATTTCCATCTTTATCAAATGCCAAACGGGAACCAAAATGCAGGTTGCTGTTCAAGGCAGGAGCTGCGCGGAATATCACCGTTACATTTTCAACAGTTCCGGCAGTTTCATTCAGCTTGCCTTTCGCAACGGCTGTCAAATTACCCGGAGAATATTCTTCAGAGTAACTCCAGTATATCATTTTATTGCTGGCGAAATTCGGATCAAAAGCTACATCGAGCAAGCCTCCCTGTCCTTCGAAGATTACAGGAGGAAACCCTGTGATCTTTTTTACAAGCGCCCCATTTTTATCATGGATCTCCATGTATCCCGATTTTAGAGTTATCATTAACCTGCCATCAGGCATGGCTACAATGGCAAAGGGACTGCCAACCTTCGCTGCTATTTTTTCAACGTTGTATGCTGTCGTTGTTTTTACACTTCGGATTCTTGTTTGCCCGCTGAATGCCGGCTTGTAATCACTGTTGGGGGATTTCTTCTCAACCGGCGCAAGACTATCTGTGCTACTATTGCTGCCGGCTGTTTCGTTATTGGCACAGCCTGTTGAATAAATGAACATCAAAATGATTAATAAAAAAAAACTGCTTTTCATCCGCATGACATAATGTTGTTTAAAGGAAAAATAATGCACGAAGATAACTTGTCCATTGCTAATGGATGTCATGTTTTATTCGCTTCGATTGATTCACCGCTTTCAAGGACTTTTATGGTTCAAACGATTTCATGTGGCCGGGGAGACCGGCAAGAGACAAATAAAATCCGCTTAACGCCCTCCCGTCTTTCCGGCAAAAAGAATGTTTAGGACGGTAATAAATTATTCATTGTCATCACAACGTACTTATCATTTCCACTTCCTCTTCTTCTATTATCTCCCTGCTCGCGCGCCGGATAATGATCCTCTTTCCAAATGAAAAGACAGATAATGCACTAATCGCACAACAAGCCATCACGCCTGTCATGGGCAAAGCTGTATGGTTTTGCAAAACACTTACAAGAGCTGATGTACACGCGCCAATTGTCATTTGAATCGCACCCAGTAATGCTGAAGCACTACCCGCTGTGTGTCCAAAAGCGGCGAGCGAAAGTGCAGATGCATTGGGAAAAACAAAACCCTGGGTACACAAAAAAATAAAGATGAGAAAGATCGTCATGAACAGATCGCTCAAGCCAAAGAGTGTGAGGCAAACGGTCGTGATGCCGACTATACTTTGACAGATCAAGGCTACCCTGATGAGCTGTTCACTTGTATAGTTTCTCAAGAGTAAGCTATTGACCTGGCTTGCGCCGATCAGTCCCATTGCGATCAATGCGAATATCCACCCGTATTGCTTCTCTGTTACATGAAATATTTCCATAAACACATGAGGCGAGCCGCCGATATAAGCATATAATCCTGCTGCAGAAATGGCAGCCGTTAATGCGTAGGTATAAAACTGCGGATGCGTTATGACGCCTGAAAAATTTTTAAGGATCGGGGCTGGTTTTAATGAAAAATTTGGATCTGGCTTTTTGCTTTCAGGTAATAAGAAGTATGCACAGATAATAACAATGATGTCGACGATAATGAGCATTGCAAAAACGTAACGCCAGCCAAGGGCCGATGTAATATACCCGCCCAGTGTGGGAGCAATAATCGGGGAAACAGCTACAACGAGCATCAGCATGGAAAATACTTTCGCATTTTCTTTTACTTCAAACAAGTCGCGCACCATTGCCCGGGCAGCCACCATGCCGACGCATCCACCCAATGCCTGCAAAAGCCGGAGTACAATCAATGCATTCACCGATGCAGCCAACGCACAACCTATCGAAGCAATAAGATAGATGCAAAGGCCGGCATACAATGGTTTTTTTCTTCCAAATCGTTCCAGCAATGGTCCATACAATAATTGCCCAAAGGAAATACCAATAAAAAAACTTGATAGTGATAGTGTAACCTGCGCAACCGTTGTGTGCAATCCTTTTGCAATATCGGGGAATGCGGGCAGATACATATCGATCGAGAAAGGACCGATCGCAGTCAGCATGCCCAAAATGAGAATCAGGTAAAACTTGTCATTTCTTCGCTTGTGATCCATATCCTGTCGATGGGACAAAGATACGGCAGTAGTGAGTGGTCAGTGATAGATAATGAATGATGAGGAATGAGTAGTCGCTTTAACTACCAACTCACCACTCACTATTAACAATGATGCGAATTTTAAAACTGCAGGTGTCCCGTATAAGGATAGTTCCCTGCTTCGATGGGTGCAGAAATCAAAGGACGCTGTCAACATCCTGTTAGGAAGGTGCCTCAATGGTTAGTCGTAAGACTGTTCAATAGTGTTTCTGTAACTATGATAGAGCTGCTCCGCTTTTTTTATGCTATTGCCAACTGGTTGAACCGGAAATGTTTTTTGTTCGTTTACCCAATGCCATTCCCACGCACGGATATTATGTTCAAATTTTTTCAGATCAGGCGAAGTGTTTGTTCGCAACGATAGTTGCAGCATATTAAAGAATTTTTGCCAGCGTGGTTTATAAAAATCATTCAACAAACCACTCCATTGCCGGTTGGCATATTCATGCAGGGGGCTATTTGCATCACCCCAAAGTGTAATAAGATTACGCGCATTGCGTTCGTACAATGCTTTTTCATCTTTGGTACTGCCACGATTGCGTGCGTCAGCGATCCATGGACCGAGGAGAAAATCCGCCCGCGTTGCAAGCAATGCATCCATGTCGCTGATGAGTTGCAGGAATTGCCTGCTGTATTTTTTAAACAGAACAGTATCTTTTGCCTTGAATGCATCTACCCATTTCTTTTGCAGACGCAAAGCATAATTAGCAAGGACCTGTCGCGTTATATCAACAAGATCAAATTGAAACCCATCACTTTTTAGTCCTGTTGATGCGGCGTGAACAAACAGGTCCCAAACAGGCAGCAGATCCTTTGGCGGATAGTTGAGTTTTGTTCGCGTCCAAACTGTGGTGGAATCAAATGTGGGGCGGCCCGTGACGATCGATTCGGCGCCGTCTCGTATTTCTTTGCCATTGTACGCAGTGTTTCTCAACAATTGCCATGCCTTTACCAAACTATCGTCAGCAACACCATACCGATTCAATGCATATTTCTTTAGCCATTCATCCAATTCCACAGGCTGTGTTTGCCAGGTATGTTGCATCATCAATTCATAGATCACGGGATTCTGCTCGATACCTTCCATCGTTAAACCAATCCCACGCAAGCGTTTTGACGCGCTATCATTTAATGCAAGGGCAGGCCCCGCCGCCACGCCGTCCATTCTTCCAAAAAGATTGATATTACCACCAAAATTGTTGATCATGTTCCATATCCATTGCTTACCATAGAATGCTTCGGTTCTTCTCCAGATGGGTTCTATTTCAGCAGCGAGATCAAGTAAGATCATTTTATCATCAGGCACTGCTGCTAATAGCGCTTCAATTTGCGGGCTCTTCCAGAATTTCCTGTCGCTGTAAAATAGCCATCCCTGCATTACCCAAACTGCTGCAGTGTCCGCGTCGTGCATGCCTTCATAAACCCTCTTGCTTA
>DASYSW010000441.1:0-6513 GCA_036002905.1 Chitinophagaceae bacterium | reverse complement strand
AATTGCATTTGCAAGTAGGCACAGAGCACCAATTGAGGTGATCAGTTTGTTACTGTGGATAAAAAGATCAAGAAAATCAGCAAAGCCGATTCCTCTGAATTCGGGTTTGACAAGATAAATAATTACAAGACCTACGACAGGCCCTAATAAACCAAGCAACATCCCAAGTCTGAGATTGTCTCTTTTAAATATCATTGTGGCCACAGTTTTTCAAGTTTGGCTTTTAAAACGTAATTCGTGAGATCAAATTGTACCGGCACGATGCTTACATATTGATTGGCCAGTGCCCATACATCAGTATCCTTTCCTTTATCGAAATTAACAAACTCACCGGTTAGCCAGTAATAACGTCTTCCATTTGGATCGTTGCGCTCAATAAAATCTTCTTCGTACTTGGCATAAGCCTGGCGACAAACTTTGATGCCCCTGATCAATTCAACCGGTAGGGCCGGTATATTGACATTTAGCACCATGTGCTTGTCTTGCTTTTTCTGAAGCAGTTTTTGGACAATAATGCGAACATATTTTCTTGAACCGCTAAAGTCAGCCTCAATATTATAATCAAGAAGAGAAAAGCCAACTGATGGAATGCTTTCGATGGCCGCTTCCACTGCTGCGGACATAGTTCCGGAATAGATCACATTGATGCTATGGTTGGCACCATGATTAATACCGCTGAGGCAGAGATCAGGTTTGCGATGCAATATTTTATCGACAGCCAGCTTTACACAGTCAACCGGCGTACCTGAGCACTGCCAGGCCTCGACATTGGCAAACGCATTTACCTTATGAAGGCGAAGAGGTGTCCCGATGGTAATTGCATGCCCCATTCCCGATTGAGGTTTGTCGGGAGCCACGACCACAATTTTACCGAGATCTTTTACCGCTTCGACAAGATTGTGGATCCCCGGGGCGG
Source organism: Chitinophagaceae bacterium (assembly GCA_036002905.1). Taxonomy (GTDB): domain Bacteria; phylum Bacteroidota; class Bacteroidia; order Chitinophagales; family Chitinophagaceae; genus VBAU01. The sequence goes on along the minus strand of DASYSW010000441.1, from coordinate 5,597 downwards.
TTATTCCATCGTCATTTGTTATAAGAATGATGGGTTCTTCTTTGATTGCCCCGGCCTTCACCTTTGAAGTCTGTGTTTTCTTTTTGACTGGGGACTTTTTTATCGATTTTGCCATAATGAGCCCGGCAAAATTGCTGATAATTTTTGGATGTTGCGAATTAGCAACTAAAAAAGAGGATGGTTCTATGCTGGTTTGGGGAAAGGTTTTTATGAAAAGAATTTTTTCTTTTGTTCGTTTTTAGCAAAATTTAGTATTTTGCAACTAAATAAATTAGTTTGTCATGTCTATTGCCAATCAAAATTTAAAGTACCTGCGCAAACTGCGGGGATGGACCCAGGAAGAATTTGCGCAGAAATTAAGGATCAAACGTTCCCTCCTGGGGGCGTATGAAGAAGAAAGAGCGGAGCCGAGAATTGAAGTGCTTGAGGTGGTTTGTGATATTTTTAAATTGACACTTGACGAGATATTGCGCAAAGATCTGAGTGATAACAAAGGAAATTATATTGCCAAACGCCGGGCAATGAAACTGGCCGGCGGCAGACCGGACATTCCTTTTGTTCCGGTAAAGGCAGCCGCGGGCTATCTCGCGGGTTATGCAGACCCTGAATTCATTGATGAGTTGAATACTTTCACACTGCCCATGTTTTCCGGCGGTAATTACCGGGCGTTTGAAATTGTTGGTGATTCGATGATGCCTACGCCCAGTGGTTCCATCATCGTGGGTGAAAAAATAGACAGCGTTGACGACGTAAAAAACAATATGACATATATAGTGGTGTCGAGAAATGAAGGCATCGTATATAAAAGAATATTAAAGGGTAACCGCACGAAAAATAAGATCACCCTGGTAAGCGACAATCCTACTTACAAGCCATATACAATAGATTCCGAAGATGTGTTGGAAGTTTGGCAGGCCCAGTTCATTATCGCTAAAGCAACACAACAGCAGAGGTGGGATGTTGACCACCTTGCCAATGTAGTTAGCTCACTCCACCAGCAGGTTTCCATATTAAAAAAAAGAATGAATTGATATAGGAAAATCCCAGTTTCAGGTTGCAGGATTTACGATGTTCGCCGACACGGAATTGCTCTATATTTGTTCTTATTAAAACCTGATTACTGCTGAGAAAACTAGTCGCAATACCCTTTGTGCTGCTTTGCATCTGTGCTTTTTCACAATCTAAATCCCTGGAAGCCGTCAAAGCAGAGCGGGCTCCTGTTATAGATGGGCAGCTAACCGATGAAATATGGTCACAAGCGACGGTGGCCACTGATTTCATTCAAAAATTTCCAAGTTATGGTGTTGCTTCCCAGGTAAAAACGAGCGTTAGGATTTTGTATGATAATTCCGCGATTTATGTTGGCGCCTATTTATATGATGACCCTTCATTGATCCGCACACAGTTGACTGCCCGCGATGACGAACAACAAAGTGATGCAGATTATTTCTCTGTTTTTTTTGATACTTACAACGACAAACAAAACGGTTTCCAGTTTTTGGTGACTTCAACGAATGTGCAAACAGACGCCAGGCTCGGTCCAAATCTTGGTGATGCAACACATTATGGAGACATCACCTGGGATGCTGTGTGGGAAAGCCAGGTCAAAATACAGAAAGATGGTTGGACGGTAGAGATGAAGATCCCTTACTTGTCATTGCGTTTTGCAAAGAAAGATCTTCAAAACTGGGGACTCCAGTTTCTTCGCTTCACAAGGCGCAACAGTGAAATTTCATTTTGGAGTCCTGTGGATCCTAACGTTAACGGTTTTGTAAATCAATTTGGCCAATACAAGCAGTTAAAAAATATTCAACCGCCTCTGCGTCTTAGTTTTTCACCTTACATCACCGGGGGAGTCCGTGTGTTACCCGAGAATGGTGATTACCGCACAGAATGGTTGCGAAATGGCGGAGTGGATGTTAAGTACGGGATCAATGAAAGCTTTACACTTGATGCGACAATAATACCCGACTTTGGACAAGTTGTTTCCGACAACGAGATCAATAACCTTTCTCCTTTTGAAGTCAAGTTTGAAGAGCACCGTCCTTTTTTTACAGAAGGAACCGAAATATTCAACAAAGCAGGTTTGTTTTACTCACGCAGAGTGGGAGCTACACCCCGCGGATATGACTCGGTTCTGCAGATACCCGAAGCAAACCCCGACATTGAGATCAAAAAGAACCCGAGTGTCACACAATTATACAATGCAATAAAATTTTCAGGAAGAACTAAGCGTAAATTGGGCATTGGGATATTCAATGCAATTGCTGCTCCAATGAACGCCACAGTGGAAGATAAAACTACGAGTGAAAAAACGAAAATCAAGACGGAGCCACTGACGAATTATAATATAGTTGTTCTCGACCAGGCACTTAAGGGCCAATCATACCTGACCTTCACCAATACGAACGTCATCAGGGAAGGCTCGGAACAAAGAGATGCAAATGTGTCCGCTTTTGATTTCAACCTGTATGACCATAGCAACTTGTACAATATAAAAGGAACCGGCCGTTATAGTAAGATTTTTGGTCCCGATCCATATGATGGATTTAATACGATGCTGCGGGCCGGCAAAGTGGGCGGAAAGTTTCAATACTATTTGCAAAACGTTATTAAATCGGACAAATATGATCCGAATGATTTAGGCTACCTTCTTTACGCCAATGAAATTTCTTATTCGGGTGACATGGGCTATTATCATTATACCCCTACCAATACTTTTTTAAATTATAATTACAGGATAGGCTTCAGGTATGCCCGCATGTATGATCCGAATGCATTTTCTGATGTGAATGTGTACGCAAAAGGTTATTGGAATTTCAACAATTTTTGGGACGCAACACTGACTCTCGGTGCCTACCCGGTGGATCAGCATGATTATTATGTATTGAATACTCCCGGAAGATTTGTAAAGCGACCTGCATATGGCTATATCCAGGTACTCGGAAATACGGACGATAGGAAGCGCCTTTATTTTAATTATAGCGTGCTATTCGGAAAATTTGATGAAAAAGACAAAAATTATGACCTCGTTACCGGGGATCTTCGTTACCGTTTCAGCAATAAGTTGAGCCTGGAAGTGACGCTCACCCATGAAGCAGAAAAGAATTACATAGTACTGGCAGGAAAAGAAACAAATGGGGAGCCTATTATTGGCTTTGTTGACTTCACCAACATTGAAAGTATTTTTTCAGGTATTTATAATTTCACTCCACGCATAAATTTGACTGCAAGAGTTAGGCATTATTGGAGCAAAGTCCCCTACAACAGATTCGCCAACGTAACCAGCACGGGCGATTATGCCTATACGACGACTTTTACGAAGGCTGATGAGAATGTGAACTATTTTAATGTTGATGCTTTCTTTACATGGGACTTCAAGCTCGGAAGCCGTATCATCCTGGGTTATAAAAACTGGCTGGGTGATGATGAATACCTTGATCCTTCAGCAAACAAAACTTATTTTCGAAATTTCGGGCAAATATTCAACCTCCCCCACGCCAACGAGGTGACATTGAAGTTCATTTACTTTCTTGACTATAACCAGCTAAGAAAGAAATAATCTATCTAAGTTTGACCAGGTCGTTTTCTACAATGGCAAAAACACTCTCACCGTTGCCTGGCCTCACCAACGCCAACCCGGTGAACTTGCTAAAAGCCGGAAGCACGCAATATTTTTTTGTAAAATAGAAACAGGGAAAGCTTAATGATTGCTTGGCCATGCCCCTTATTTTCACTCCCGGGTGAATGTGACCACTGAAAATATATTTTCCTTTTTCCTGCTCGCTCAAACAAGCATCATGACAAAAACAAAAATCGTCGATGCATAATTTATCATGGTGAACAGTGATCTTGGATCCTTTGTACCATGCCTCATGCAAAATGTCATGATTGCCTTTTACAAGATGAACCTTCAGGGATGGAAAATCGCCTCTCCACCTTTGGAAGAGATCAAGCTCTTTATTGGAACGGCTGTGCGAAAGATCACCGACGATGATGAGTTTTTCTGCTTTGAAGAAAAGAATACATGAAAGAAGACGCTGCAGGTCTTCCGTGTATACGCGCTGCGATACAGGAATGCCTGACTTGCGAAAATGACCAGTCTTTCCAATATGCATGTCACAAACAATAAGGGCATTTTCTTCTTCCCAAAAAACACACCGTTGCGAACTAAGCCAGAAATGATTTTGGTTTATGATATGTGGCTGCGGGTACTGCATAGCAAGTTCAGCTGCAAGTATACTTCAAGTTCACGAGTTCACAAGTTCAAAATGCCAACAGAATCACAGAAACACAGAAAATCTCTGCGTCTCTGTGGCAGAACAAATCCAAAATGGAGTTTAATCAAACTGCTCCAACTGAGACTGCATTCTTTTAACCCTTTCCTCCAGTTTTTCCGATGAAAGATCTTCCCGCATGCTGTCAACCTTGATCGGAAAGCAGAAAGGTGTAAGCCGTTCGGGAAAAGCAATAACGATGCTTGATTGCTGAATTCGGTGCAGCATGTCGCGCAACCGCGCCTCCTCCATTTGTTGGGCAAAGACCTCACTGTAAGCCTGGCGCAACAACAAGTTATTAGGTTCGTATTCTGAGAATACATTAAATAATAATGATGCGGATGATTGCAGGTGCCTGGCTTTCTTCTGTTCACCGGGATAACCCTGGAAAACAAGTCCGCCGATTACAGCAATATCCCTGAATTTTCTTTTCGCCATTTCCGTCGCATTCACGCTGCGCTGGATATCTTCAAAAAGGTTTTCTGTTGAAAACAATTCATACACATTCGTGTCGTCCACCGGGATCGGTTTATCGCTTAGCAACTCAAACCCGTAGTCGTTCATCGCAAACGAAAATGTGATCGGCATAATGCGGCTGATCCGGTATGCAAGAATAGCAGCCATTGCCTCGTGCACAAGTCTTCCTTCGAAGGGATACACAAACAAATGAAACCCGTCATCGGTTTCGATCTGCTCGATCAGCAATTCATTGGCTCTCGGCACGTGAGAAAGTTGTTGTTGCAATTCAAATAGGGGTTGAAGAATCTCCAATTCGTGAGACGTAATCCCGATAGCTATCGGGAGTGAGTCGTGAGATATGTTTCCATTCGCGTTTGACGTTTCACGTCTCCCGTCTGACGTCTGACGGCTCACGAAATTCAACGTTTCCCTCAATTTCCGCCCAAGGTTTGCGCTCAAGGGCATCCTCCCGCCCTGCCAGCTTGGTACTATTGATTTTTTTGCATTTGATTTTCTCACGAGTGCCGTCATATCCTTTATCATCACAAATTCAAGCTTGCGGCCCGCCAATGTGAAAACATCTCCGGGTTCCCGTCTTGAAATAAACCATTCCTCGATCACTCCTATATATCCACCACTCACAAATTTCACTTTCATCATCGACTCACTGACAATAGTTCCGATCTGCAAACGATGTCGCATGGCAATCCTTCTGTTCTTTATTTTATAAACGCCATCTTCAATTTCGATTTTTTTAAACTCGTCATATTGTTGCAACGCCATACCTCCGGCAGTAACATGAGCGAGAATATTCTGCCACTCTTCCCGCGTGATGTGGGAAAAACAATAGGTTGATCTTAT
>DASYSW010000440.1:0-3179 GCA_036002905.1 Chitinophagaceae bacterium | reverse complement strand
AGACAACGAATCATGGCTTAGCAATAACACCTATAATTATGTTATGGTAAGGCCGGGTGTTACAAAAGAAAAACTGCAAAAGGATGTTGATGCTACTATCAATAATTATTTGTCGAAAGAACTCCAGGAGCAACTACATTCTTCTCTAAAAGATCTTGAAAGCAAAGGCAATCATTTTATTTATCATGCAACGCCGTTAACGGATATTCACCTGCATTCTGATAAGTCATATGAGATGGAGGCTAACGGCAATGCAACTTATGTTTATATTTTTTCGATCATTGCCATTTTCATTTTGCTCATTGCCTGTGTAAACTTCATGAATCTCTCAACTGCCCGTTCGGCGGAAAGAGCAAGGGAAGTCGGTGTAAGAAAATCCATAGGAGCGGTTCGTTGGCAACTGTCCCTGCAGTTTATTGGTGAATCAATCATGCTTGCATTCATTGCAATGCTAATCGCGATCTTGCTTGTTTACATTTTTTTGCCTGCGGTGAATCAATTAAGCCAACGACACCTGCAATTCCCTGTACTCACAAATTGGAAGGTTTTGCTTTCGCTCGTTGGGGGTACGGTCATTGTAGGGACTTTATCCGGTCTTTACCCGGCCGGATATTTATCATCATTTATGCCTGTAAAGGTGTTGAAAGGCTCGATCCAAACCGGGAAAAATAAAGGAGCCCTAAGAAATATCCTTGTCGTTACCCAATTCTCGTGTGCCATTTTCCTGATCATAACAACCGTGTTTGCCTTGCGACAATTGAGTTATATGAGAAACAGGCCGACCGGTTTTGATCGCGAACAAATTGTTACTATACCATTTGACCGCGGTGGCTCCAGGAAGTTTGATGTGCTGAAGAAAGATCTACTTCAAAATGCGCTTGTCTCCTCGGTAACGGCATCACAGGATATACTCGGTAGTCACCTTGATCAATCAGGCATCCAATTCAAAGGAGATGGTCCGCTGAGGGAATTAACGTCCACTCGATTGATCGTTGATCATGACTACCTGACGACCTTCAAAATTCAATTAATTGCAGGAAGGAATTTTTCACCGGAGAAAACGGCAGATGGCAGGGAGTATATTATTAATGAGTCGTTGGCCAAAGAATTATTAAAAGATAATCTTCACGGAAACTTCTCATCCTTGCTCGGAAAACAGTTTGGTTTCGATTCATTGGGCCAGATCATAGGTATAGCACGAGACTTCAATTTTAATTCGCTGCATAATAAGATAGAAACGATGTTTATGTTCAGCCAGACAGACTGGGGTTTTTCGAACATGTCTGTAAAAATTAACGGGAATAAGCCTAAAGAAGCGATCGCATTTATTCAATCGGTGTGGCAAAAAAATTGCCCGGATGTTCCCTTTGAATACCAGTTTTTAGACGAGCACTTTGAAGAGCTTTACCGTGCAGATTCGCAGATCAGCACCATTGTTGGCTCGCTGGCAATACTTGCTATTATTATTTCCTGTCTTGGATTATTTGGCCTCGCGTCTTATTCAGCCGAAAGAAGAATAAAAGAAGTAGGTATAAGGAAGGTACTGGGTGCATCACTGGACAACATTGTGTTGATGCTTTCAAGAGATTTTTTGAAGTATGTCCTGATAGCCGTCATTATAGCGTGGCCCTTATCATGGATCGCCATTCATAAATGGCTCCAGGACTATGCATACCGGGTAAATATCAGCTGGTGGGTATTTGTGATGGCGGGTATCCTCGCTATGCTGATCGCATTGATAACGGTAAGTTTCCAGGCGATCAAGGCGGCGTTGGCCAATCCTGTGAAGTCTTTAAGAACCGAATGAGTAATGAGTGATCAGTGATGAGTGATTCGACTCATTACTCATTACTGATTACTCATAAAATAGAATATCATGCTAAGAAACTATTTCAAAACCGCGTGGCGGAATTTGACAAAGAATAAATTCTATTCTGCCATCAATATTACCGGCCTCGCTATTGGCTTAGCGGTAGGGATCATGATCCTGCTGTGGGTACAAAATGAATTGAGTTATGACAAGTTTCATCCTAACGCAAATAACATTTATAAAATCAATTCTCATCTTGGCTCTGGAACGAGTGCACAGGTATGGGAAGGCTCACCCGGTCCTCTCCTTGTTTTTAGCAAGCAATTGCCAGAGGTTGTGAATGCAACACGGGTAAACGAAATCGGTGAGCAGCCTCTTTTTAAATACCAGGACAAAAAATTCTATGAATCGAAACTGGCTTTTGTCGATTCCAATTTCTTTTCCATTTTTAACTTCAAACTCCTTGAAGGAAATGCATCAAAGCCATTTCCGGACATCACCTCTATCATTGTTACCGCAGCCGAAGCAAAAAAATATTTTGGTGATCAGCCTGCTGTAGGCAAAATACTAACTACGGACCAGGGCAATTTTAAAGTGAGCGGTGTCGTGGGTGATTTCCCTGAAAACTCAAGTATGCGGTATAACATGCTTCTGCCAATGAGTTTGTATGCCGAACAATTTACCGCATCGGGTGGCAATGGTGACTGGAAAACAATGGATGAAGACCTTGGCAATTATTATTTCCGCACCTATCTCCAGCTCAGGCAAGACGCCAGCCCGGAAATTGTTTCAAAGAAATTATCAAAACTATACCTGGAGAAAAGAAAAGCAGACGCAGATGCAAAGAACAATGCATTTACTCTTCAATCCCTCCCCTCACTTCACCTGGTCGCCGCTGATGGCAACACAAGCGCATTGCAGACAGTGAGGATATTTCTCATTGTAGGTATTCTTATCTTATGTATTGCATGTATCAACTACGTAAATCTTTCGACTGCCCGTTCTATGCTCCGTTCAAAAGAAGTGAGCATGCGCAAGATCATTGGAGCAGCAAGAGTGCAATTATTCTTACAATTTATTATAGAGTCTGTAGTATTGTTTGTGTTTGCATCGGCTCTTTCTTTGGTGATTATTTATTTATTGTTGCCCTTGTATAACCAAATCTCCGGCAGGCATCTTTTATTCAGTTTTTCAAATGGCAGTGTGCTGATCGTTGTCGCCTGCGCAATTATCGGCTCGCTGGCGTTGTCCGGTATCTACCCGGCACTACAATTATCATCCTTCAAACCGATAGAATCTTTAAGGGGAAAACTTTCACTGGGAATCAAAAGAGCCACTTTCAGAAAGATACTGGTCATTACCCAATTTG
>DASYSW010000439.1:0-8639 GCA_036002905.1 Chitinophagaceae bacterium | reverse complement strand
AAGAGTGCAACGCAACAAATGTCTCATAGTAGTACAAAGCACGACATATAAAAAATTTCCTTAGTATCCAATGTAATCCTCTCAATCGAGGTTCTATTCTGTTCGTAACGATTTCACGGGGTTACTCCTGGCCGTTTTTATTGCCTGCAAGCTTACCGTTGCCAATGCAAGCAGTAATGCTCCCATGGCCGTTGTGGCAAACACCCACCATTGGATGCGTATTCTGTAAGCATAATCCTGTAACCATTTATTCATAAAATACCAGGAAAGTGGTGTAGCTATTAATAATGCCAGCATCACTAACTTCAGGAAGTCTTTTGATAACAATTGCACAATGATCCTGGTGGAAGCTCCCAGGACTTTTCGAATGCCTATTTCCCGGGTGCGGTTTGTCACCGATAAAGTAGTTAAGCCAAATAATCCAATGCAAGCAAGAAAGATAGAAATTCCTCCCGCCCAGCCTGATATCTCGCTCAATCTTATTTCGTTTCGGTAGAAGTTACCAAGGTCGTCATCTAGAAAACTATATTTCATTGGAATGTCGGCAACAATATTTTTCCAGGCTTTGTTTAGGACCTGCAAAGCAATGAATGGATTTCCTGGTTTTATGCGAACAAAAAATTTTGAGGGAACAAGATCTGCAGGCTGGCTAAACAGTATCGGTTTTATTTCCTCTTTTAATGAGAAGTAATTAAAATTTTTAACTACTCCAATGACGATAGGCGTACGGCGTTCATCAGCGAAGTAACCTTTTAACCTGAATCCTAAGATTTTTTCGTTTGTCAGTCCGAGATCAGTCACCAAAGATTCATTTACAATGACCGAATTCATGGTGTCTGAAGCGCTCAGAGGATTGAAGTCTCGCCCGGCGATCAATTGCATGCCCGTCACATTAATATAATCGGAGCTGGTTTTGTAATGAAATATCTGCGGATGTTTTCCGTTGTAATCGAATCCCGATGAATTATAACCTTCTTCTCCGAGTGCTATATCCGACGCAGTAATACCTAGAACGGATGAATTGGAAGCGACCTGCTCTTTGAAAAGCGGATATATGTTTTTTGCATCTGTTCCTTTCGCGTCTATTACCACAATATTCTCTTTATTAAAACCAGGATTTTTTGAACGCATGAAATTTAGCTGTTGCAGGATGATCATAGTCGAAATGATGAGAACGATTGACAGGGCAAACTGAATACTGACCAATGAGTTGGTAAAAATGTTCGAGCCGCCGAATTTTATTTTTCTATTCAGGGATTCAAGAGGGTTGAAGCCGGACAAAATTAATGACGGATAGATCCCGGATAGAATACCGGCAAGAATGGCGATCCCGCCGAAGAACGCAATCAATTCCGGGAATTGAGCAAATGAAAAAGAAAGTTCTTTTCCTGCCAGCTCGTTGAAGTAAGGCAATAATATTTGCGCAATCATTAAGCCGACTAGTAACGACAAAGAACTAAGGAAAAGTGATTCAATAAGAAATTGAAACACCAGTTTCTTCCGGGTGCCTCCGAGAACTTTTCTCAACCCGATTTCTTTTGATCTGCCGGCAGAACGGCCAATAGCCAATGTTGTGAAATTGATGCAGGCGATCATTAATATTCCTGTTGCTATGCTCAATAACATCCAGACGGTTTTTGCGTCTATATGCCCTTCGCTGTCGCGTATATTTAGCGCGGTATGTATATCACGAAGCGGCTGGAGTTTGAAGCTTACAGGGTAGGGAGATTTGCCGTCCCACATACCATATTGTTTGAGCTGTGCTTCTTCATCGGGTAAAAATTTTTTACGGAATTTAAATAAACGTTGCCAATCATTGACAAGGCTACTACCATACGTGAGTAAGATATAGTTTTGAAAGCCTGAAAAACTCCAGTTGTTTACCGCCGTTTTCCCCAAGCCAGTCGTTTGGAGGTAATCAAAACTCAATAAAATATCAAACCGGATGGATGAATTGGAAGGTATGTTCTCTGCAACGGCTGAAACTGTAAATGGCTCAAACTTGTCTTCTATTTTTATTTCAACAGTTTTGCCCACAACATCCATTGTTCCGAATAGATCGATCGCCTTATCTCTAGTCACAACCACATTCCTCTGGTCTGCCAGCGCATTGACAGGGTCACCAAAAACTAATTTGAATGTAAAAACAGTAAAAATCTGCGGGTCCGCAAACGAAACGGGTACTTGTGTAGTCAGATCAGATGTTTTTACAAATTTTTCATCCCATGCTCGTTGGAAGCGAACATAATTTTCTACATCAGGAAAATCGTGTTTCATCGCGGGTCCAAGCGGCATGTATAGCCCTGCTTCACCTTGTGCCTCTGATCCAGGCTGACCTTGTGTCCATTCATACACCCTGTAAATGTTCTTTCCGTTTTTGTGAAAACGGTCGAAGGTAAATTCGTTTACCGCATACAACAGAAACAATGTAAAACAGGCCAATCCTACTGATAAACCGAAAACATTGATAAAAGCAAGAACTTTTTGCCTGGCCAAAGTGCGGATCGCAATTTTGAAATAGTGTTTCATCATAAACGGTTCATTTAAGTCAAAAATCGAAGGTTAAACTAAAGACAATTGGCATTTCATTCCTTCAGCGCTAACATAGCTTTTACCGTTATTGTCCAATAGAGAACAAGACGCTGAAGAGTGCGACGCACCAAATATCTCATAGTAGCACTAAGAAGGGTACATAAAAAGATCCTTACTATCTTTTAAATCTATTCACGATTGACGATTCACGATCTCATTCTGTCCGCAATGATTTCACAGGGTTCGCAATAGCCGCTCTAATGGCCTGGAAACTGATCGTTCCCAGCGCAATAACAATTGACAGCAGTCCAGCACCTAAAAAGATCCACCAGCTGATATTAATTCGATATGCAAAGTCCTGTAACCATTTATGCATGATCCACCAGGAAACAGGGAAAGCAATGACGCTTGCAATTAGCACCAGCTTTATAAAATCTTTTGAGAGTAAAACCAGGATATTCGATACCGAAGCGCCCAGCACTTTCCGTACACCGATCTCTTTTGTGCGTTGAATGGTTGCGAAGAGTGATAGCCCCAGCAGACCCAGGCACGCTATAAAAATGGCAAATCCGGAAAACAACCCGAACACTTTTCCGAACAACTTGTCATTGCGATACTGCGCATTGAAGCGGTCATCAGCAAATGAATAGTCGAACAAATTACCGGGAAAGAATGCATCGTATTTTTTCTTAATGGCCGCGATCGTAGCGGGCAGATCATTTGGTTTTACTTTCACCGAGATGTAACTGTTTGTACCGTAGGCCGGGAAAATCATTGTTGGCTCAATAGGGTAACGCAATGATTTTTGATGATAGTCGTTAATCACGCCGATGATATCCCATTTCTTACCATACCGCAATATTGTTTTGCCAATTGCATCCTGGGGTGATGTATAACCAAGGAATTTAACGGCATTTTGATTTATTAGCAGGTTATGGACTTTACCAAAATTGGGATTGAAATCTGTATTTGAGAAATCTCTTCCGGCAATAACCTTCATCTGGTACACGTCAAGATAACCGAGGCTAAAGGCCGTATGTCTCATGGTGAGATGAGTGGTCGAATCCTGGTCAATTCTGCGTACACTGAAACTCCTTCCTGTCTCACCGCCAACAAGGTTCCAGGAGGTTGCGGCGCCCTGGACACCAGGAATCCGCTTTAGTTCTTCGGTGAAAGTATTTTCTTTATCAATGAACGTGGAATCCCAGCCTGTAAGCTCCGGCGGCCGGACAAGCATCATCTGTGACAAATTAAAGCCAAGATTTTGGTGATTGACATACCTGATCTGCCTGTATACTACGAAGGAGCCGATGATAAGAATAACAGTAATGGCAAACTGACCCACCACTAATGCTTTGCGTAAAATGATTCCTTTGGTGGATGTAGTAAACTTTCCCTTTAAAACGAGAATGGGTTTGAATGATGATAATACAAAGGCAGGATAAAAACCTGAAATAAATATTCCTGCGATGATCGACGCGATCAAAGCGATGGGAATGCTGTAACCATTTAATCCTTTTTCAAACAAATATGATAACGATAGTTTGTGTTGTATTAAGCTGTTGAAACTGCTTTGCACAAGTATCACGATAATAAGCGCCACAACCAGTGCTATGATGTTTATAATGAGTGATTCAGTAAGAAACTGTCTGACCAACTGTGTTTTTGTTGCTCCTGAAACTTTCCGGACGCCTACTTCCTTTGCACGTTCTGTTGCACGCGAGGTGGCGAGATTAATATAATTGACCCACGCAATGACAATGATAAGCGCTGCGATGATCAACAACCCCCATACTACAACCCCGCTATCCGTTCGGCCGATTTCATACTCGAAGTCCGAATATAAATGCGCTTTTAATAATGGTTGCAGGTAGAACTTTTCGTCATTACCCGAAACTTTGCTTCCCTGGAAATGCCGTTGGCTGAACGCGGGCAACTTTGCCTCAAACGTTTTATAGTCAGTGCCGTGTTTCAGCTGTATGTAATGCCAGAAATCAGAATCAGTAAAATCGTAATCTGCCTGTTTCCATGAGTCAGGACCTGTATAAAGAGTGACATACGAAGCCAGGATGTCAAAATTGAGGTGAGAGTTTTCAGGGACGTCTTTGCAAATGGCAGTAACCTTGTAAGGTGTCGAATCCCTGCCCATGATCACAAGCTTGCCGGGGACTGATGAAAGATTATTGTCGTGGATACCAAAGATTTTTTTTGCTGATGTTTCTGATAATACAAGGGAATGTGCTTCAGTTAATGCGTTTTTTAGGTCACCTGCGATCAAAGGATACGAAAACATGTGGAGGAACGAATTATCTACAAATACTACTTCCTGCTCAATTTTATTGTTCTTGTAAGTAATGATATTTCCGCCCCATGGTTCCACCCGGGAATGGTTGATTACCTCAGGGAAATCATCGTGCATGGCTTTACTAACACCTGAATAAGTGATAGTGCCGTGCTGGATCAATTTGCCATGCTCATAGCGATCATTGTAAACACGGTACAAATCACCAGCGTTTGCATTGAACTGGTCATAACTCAACTGGAAACTTACATATTGAAGAATAAGAAGGCAGGCTGCCATTCCAATAGAAAGACCGGCAATATTGATGAGCGAAAATGTTTTGTTCTTCATCATATTGCGGAAGGCGGTTTTAAAATAGTTCTTTATCATGGCTTTAATTTTTGCCAATTGGCATTTTCACTTTAAGCTACATGCTACAAGCCATAAGCTGTATGCTGCTTGCGGCATGAGGCATACAGCTTGCAGCCATCTTACTCTGTCCTTAAGCTTTTCACCGGGTTCGCAACCGCCGCTTTGAAGGCCTGGAAACTGATCGTTCCCAGCGCAATAATAATTGACAGTAATCCGGCCCCTAAAAAGATCCACCAGCTGATATTGATCCGATATGCAAAGTCCTGCAACCATTTATGCATGATCCACCAGGCAACAGGGAAAGCAATAACGCTTGCAATTAATACCAGCTTTATAAAATCTTTTGACAGTAAAACTAAGATATTCGATACCGAAGCACCCAGCACTTTTCGTACGCCTATCTCTTTCGTTCGTTGCGCTGTTGCAAATAATGATAAACCCAGCAAACCCAGGCAGGCGATAAAGATGGCGAAGCCTGCGAATAGTGAAAAGACCTTACCGAATAGCTGATCATTAGCATATTGTTCATTAAATTTTTCGTCGAGAAAATAATAATCGAATAGATTGCCCGGAAAGAACTCATCATATTTTTTCCGGATTGAAGCAATGGTTGCAGATACATTTTGCGGATTGACCTTAATAGAGATAGGCGAATAAGTGCTGTAGGCTGGTCTCAGCACCGTTGGCTCGACGGGATAGCGCAGTGACTTTTGATGATAGTCTGCAACTACGCCAACAACATCCCATTTTTTATCGCCCGATAAAATTGATTTTCCAACGGCGTCATTGAGAGACTTAAAACCAAGCAACTTGACCGCGCTTTCCGTAATGATCGTGTTGTGTAGTTTATCCCAATCGGGGTTGTAATCGGTGGCTACAAAGTTTCGTCCACCCAATAGCTTCATCTGGTAAAGGTCAATAAAATCTTTACTTATTGTATTATTGCGAACAGTAAACCGGGTTTCGCTTGGTGCATCGCTTCGACGCACGTTAAAGGCTCTTCCCAGTTCCGCGCCTGGCAGCCGGTTCGAATTAGCCGCGCCTAAGACGTGAGGGATCTGCTTTATTTCTTCGGTAAAACTATTCTCCCGGTCAATAAAAGTAGAATCCCATCCTGTAAGCTGTGGACCCTTCACAATGAGCATCTGGGACATATTGAATCCAAGATCCTGCTCGTTTACAAATTTGATTTGCCTGTACACCACGAAAGACCCAATGATCAGTGCGATAGTTATGGCAAACTGGCCAATCACCAAGGCTTTTCGCAAAGCAATTCCCTTTACTGAAGTGGTGAACTTTCCTTTCAAAACGAGAATGGGTCTGAAAGATGACAAAACAAACGCAGGGTAAAATCCTGAAATGAAAATTCCGCAAACGATCAGCGTAATTAATGCAATGGAAATATTGTAGCCGTTCAATCCCTTTTGAAATAAGTACGACAATGATAGCTGGTGTTGCACCAGGGCATTGAAACTGCTTTGAAGAAGCGTTACAAGCAATAACGCGATCAGCAATGCACCAACGTTGATCATGAAAGACTCTGTGAGAAATTGCCGTACCAGCTGTTGTTTTGTTGCACCAGCCACTTTCCTTACACCCACTTCTTTTGCACGATCCATCGATTTCGCGGTGGCGAGGTTAATATAGTTCATCCAGGCTATTACAATGATGAGTACGGCAATGATGAGCAAACCCCACACTACTGTTGCACTTCCCGTCTTGCCAATCTCGTATTCGAAATTGGAATATAAGTGCGCTTTTAAAAGGGGTTGCAGATAAAACTTCTCATCGCTGCCGGAGATTTTATTCCCCTGGAAATGGCGCTGGCTAAAAGCAGGAAACTTATCCTCTAACGCTTTATAATTGGTGCCGTGTTTTAGTTGAATATAATGCCAAAAATCAGAGTCAGTAAAATCATATTCGGCTTGCTTCCACGCGTTTTTGCCGGTATAAAGTGTGACGTAAGACAAGAGGAAGTCAAACTTCAGGTGAGAATTCTCCGGCAGATCCTTTATAATGCCTGTTATTTTATAGGGAAGCGAATCGCGTTCAATTACAATTGATTTTCCAAGCACGGTTTGAAAGTTATTGTCCCGCACTTCAAAAATTTTCCTCGCCAGCTGTTCAGAAAGTATAACGGAATTAGGCTCGTTCAATGCCGTTACCCGGTCACCTGAAAGCAGCATATAGTCGAACATGGAGAGAAAAGCTTCATCAGCTGCAAGGAGTTCCTGTTCACCGATTTTGTTATTATCGTAGGTGACGATGGAAGCTCCTAAAGGCACAACCCGCGTGTGATTGACCACCTCGGGGAAATCAGTTTGCATGGCTTTACCGATAGCAGAATAGGTAATAGTTCCATGCTGTATCAGTTTCCCGTTTTGGTAACGGTCGTTGTATACTCGATAAATGTCTGGAGCATTTTTATTGAATTGGTCAAAACTTAATTCAAGGCTAACGTACTGGAGGATCAACAGGCATGCAGCCATTCCAATAGAAAGACCTGCAATGTTAATGAGGGAGAAAGTTTTGTTTTTCCACAGATTTCTCCAGGCGGTTTTAAAATAGTTCTTTATCATAAATAAAGCTTTTAGCTATGAGCCATAAGCTGTGAGCTCATAGCTCGCAACTCATAGCTCACAGCTTTGTTATTCTGTTCGTAAACTCTTCACCGGGTTCATCATCGCGGCCTTTACAGCCTGCGTGCTTATGGTGACAAATGCGATCACGATAGAAACGACGGCTGCGATCGCAAACACCCACCAGCTGATACCGGTACGGTAAGCAAAATCTGCTAACCATTTATTCATAGCCCACCAGGCTACCGGAAATGCGATCAAAGCGGCAATAACAATGAGCAACAGGAAATCTTTCGATAATAATTTTACTACTTGGGTCACATTTGCCCCGAGCACTTTCCTGATTCCAATTTCCTTTGTCCGGCGTGTTACTGTCAGAGTAGCCAGGCCGAATAAGCCCATGCAAGCAATAAAAATGGAGAGGCCTGAAGCAATCTTTACGACGGTTGCGCTTTTTTGTTCCTGTTCATAAGCGGACGCCAGGCTTTCATCTAAAAAATGATATTCAAAATCCTGGTTTGGCGCAACAGCCTGCCATGCTTTTTTCAAAATATTGATATTGTTCTGCAGATTTCCCGGTTTCATACGCACCGAAATACGTGGCTGAGGTGAATTGGCAAAGGAGATGTCGTTGGATTGTCTCGCAATTGTGTCAAGTTTTAAAGAAAGAACGAGCGGTTCGATCTTATTGTGCAATGATTCATAATTGAAATCCTTCGTTACACCTACGATCTGCTGTGAGTATTTGCCGAACCGTTTTCCAATCGGATCTTTTAAACCATATTCCTTTACCAGGGTTTCATTGACAATGATGCTATTATTTGTATCGGAAGGATTGTGTGGCTGAAAACTTCTTCCCTGCAGGATCGGTATTT
>DASYSW010000438.1:0-5327 GCA_036002905.1 Chitinophagaceae bacterium | reverse complement strand
TTCCTTATAGGTCAATTTATGAGCAAACAATCGTTGCGGGAATAAAATAACAATAGCGATTGTCAAGATTCCGGTTAACATCGTTATCGATGTAATTTTTACAACTCGTTTGAAAATCTTTTTCATCGTAATTGATTTTTTTGATTTAAAGTTTTATGCGCAACCATTTACGTGCTACAAAAGCATGTTTTAAAAAATTTCCTGGTAGAGCTTTGAATCCACGGCCAGGCTATAAGAAGGTGCACAATTATCGGAATGAAGAAAATAAGCCCCAATATCTCATGTAGCGCCAGCCCGGTCATTCTTGGTGACAGTAGCAAAATAAAAATGACCAGGAGCGCTGTGTCAATGCCAATAATGAACTTCCTTTTTGAAGATGAGGTCATTTGCTGCTATTTCTGTCCACTTTCACAAAGTTGATCTAAAAAATTGAAGGGTATCGAATGGGATAAGAATTTTTAGATAGATGTTGGTGTCATTTGTTTCGATTTGCTAACCGAAGACGCAAGGCTGTTAAAATAAACCAGGCCACAAAGGTCAATAGAAAAACCCTCTGGCACAGTCCCTCAAATCCCGACCCGGTAGCCACATTCACAACCGTAACCAAGAAAATTGCAAACATGATTAAAGATATCGGCCGGGCATAGCGATAGGCAGTCCGCCAATTCGCATCGCGACTAAAGCTTTTAGAAATGAGAAGGACACCAATTGTCAGGCTTAGAAAGATTAAAGGACCATTGATACGATGGATAATACCACTAAGTGTTTGTTCAGTTCCTTCGGGGTCGATGTGGAAGGACATCGCAACGAGAACGCCTGCCCCCCATACCCCTAAAAGAAAAAGACCTATGCGGGATTGTGCCGCACTGGATATTCCCCTATACAGTCCAACTAACAGGGACAGGGAAGCTACACTCATGCTCAAAAATGCAGTGGTCATTAGAAATCCATATCGTCCTACGGCATACTCACTCGTCGGTCGATGTAGCGGATCTACGTCAGGACGAAGAAAATGTAATATTACAACGACCACTATAAAATAAGCAATGCTTATCAAAGCAAGGGTCGTCAGTTGTTTCATTTTCTATTTCACCTTTACATTACTCTGTTCGGAATGGCGAGGATCATTACCTGATACGCGTGTACGTGACATCCAGATCTTGCTCCCAGCTTTTACCATCTGTTGACATCTCTCCTTTGCCGATCATAGTATTGCCGTTGTCAGTAAATGTAAAACTGTATCGTTGTGAAAATTCAGGCGCATCTCTCCACCATTTCAAAACATTGTCCTGGAATGCGACATCACATTTCCTTGAAACTGTTCGATCGTCAAAGTAGAGCATAAAATACTCACCTTTTGAATTATCACTGCCATAAATTGCAATACTGGTTGGGATTTTTCCACCAGTGAAACTTGAATACATAACGAGGAATGCTCCTCCTTCAATCCAATTGAATGAAGTATGTCCCCGGAGGATAATTCCAGGAAGTTTAGGGTGCGTCCCGGCAGTTTCCCATTCACCAATTAGCACACTAAACGAATCCAGTGCTGGATTGGGTAGTGCGGCTTCGCTGGAAATTTTCATATGAATTCATTTAAGCATGTCAATGTGAACTGACAAATTATTCCTTCGTCCTGGAAACTCGTTTCCTTACGAGTTCGGTGTCTATGTTATTTAGCTGCATTTTCTCCTCCGCCTGCTTTTCGATTTGATTTTTAAGTTCGGTCATCGTCGGGTCAAAAAGGACATGTTTATCCATCATATAAGACATGTCGTATTCAATTTCTTCCCAGGTCGAGAAGTCAGCATGATTGTGTTGAAGCTGCACCTCCAATTTATCCAGTGCGTTTGCAACTTTGGATTCATAGGTTTGTTTTTCTTCGAATTCATAGAACAGATTATATATCTCTTGTCCGTTTGTATCCTTTAAAGCCCCCCTTAGGTTTTCGATTGCCTGTTTTTCCTTTTCAACCTTTGCGAGTTTGATCGCTGGATTACGTAAGACATCTAATGCAGAAACATCACTGGCTTCAGCTTCAACAAGGTCATGAAGGATGATCATTTTTAAGAGACGGGCAGTGTCGATCTCTTGAGTTAAGAGTGGCTCAATCAATACTGCCATTAATGACATTCGCCATGTATGTTCGGCAACGCTTTCTTGCCTGCCACTTGATGTATAACTATGTCTAAGTTCAAATTTTAGTCGCTCCGCAATTTCAAGAATCTTGAGGATCGATGTGATCTGTTTTTCCATGACCAAAGGTAGGAACCACATGAGGACTTAACAATGCGTTCATGCAAAATAATCTTATATAATTGCTGCCTTATTATAGTCGGCAACGATTCGCAAGGACTCGTCGAATCGGTTTATTTGAATATTATTCCTTAGCTCTTTCAAGTGGACTAATGCGTAACGCAATATTGCATCATTGCCCTCGAGGCTGATCTCACAATTCCACAAGCGTTCATGAAATTCATTAAAGCCAGGCGAAATCATATCTATATCGATTGGTTTGCCGGCCGAGCCTGGTATCGAACATAAAGTAAAACAAAACATGTGAACTACCTGCCTCATTAAGAAGAAGCGGGCCTGTTTATATTCATCAAATGCGTCTCCAAAATATCTTTTAAGAAATTCAGTTTCATCGTTATCATTCTTTATCACAAAATTTGCGATGGCTGCCAGGTCCAGGTACCTGTCATTTAGACGAGCAGCTTCCCAATCAACGAGCCAGGGGCGAACTCCGTCAAAAATGATATTGTCGCGCTTGACATCGTTGTGACATGAAACTAAACTCTTCTGGTCATCGCGCGGGTAAACATTTACGATACGTTCATATTGTTCAATAATATCCTTCATGTTCTTTTTGGGAACAATATCCGAGGCAAGGAATTTTTGAAGAAACGTATCTGAAGCATCAAAAAAATTTAAGCGATAAGCGAATTTCGGAAGAGTGTGCAAGCTCCGAAGCGTGTCAGCCATTTTGATCCTTGCTACAGGTATTGAAAAATATTGATCCTCTATGAATTCCGTTATTGAAATCTTGTCTTCAATATTCAAATAATGTATTCGGGGTGCAATGCCAGCATTTGCCGCAGTTTGCAAGCAGTCAAAATAATATTCGGGCTTATCCCTTGTGTGACTGATGATCCGCAATAAATAAGGCATTCCATGTACAGTAATCTTGAAGACCAGTGCGCCGGAAAGACCTTTTGTTAGCATCTGAATGTTGTCAAAGCTATCTGTGTCAAAAGATTCCTGCAATGCTTTCGCTATTGCAGGTTGTTTGTTATCGGGGATCATAGAAGCGGTTTTTGACAGATGCAGACCAAAAGTATCTATCGCCAGGAATGCAAAACCAGTTTTAAGATCATATTTTTTTAAGGCAACAATTGTAGTAATAATTTTGTTGTCCAAATAGATACTGTTGTTTGGAGATCAACTCAAAACCTCTGCGAACGCAAGGCAAATCATAACGAGTCAAAGCACCAACTCCGGATGAATTTTGTTATATTTCTAATGATAAGATCGAAGCTCCCCTGTCAGGTACCCGACTCTGGAATAAGATACACGCCGCACAATATGACCAGATGAACAAGCAAGCATAGTCAAGAAATATTTTTTTACGAAACTGGCTTCAATCTTTCCAGGTTTCGTCATCGCCCTGCTGATATGCCTCTCGTGCAAAAAAGAAAACTCGGCGCAGGAAGATGCGAATCAAATGCCGGTTGCCGATGCCGGCGTCGATCACTGGCTGATATTTCCCACTTTGAGTACAGACCTAAATGGCCACGGAACAGATGTGGACGGTAAAATCGTAAAATATAAATGGACCCAGCAAACCAGTCTCCAGGCGAGTCAATCTTTCTGGGCTGCAACGATCATGGAGAGCAAGGGGGAAATTTATGTGACTTTTGGAAGTATAGTTTGGCGCCTGCAGTTTTAGTTCAACCCGGTTAATTGCTATGGCGGGCTCTCACCTTGTTTTGGTTTTACCAACACCGAAGTAAAGACCCAATACAACCATGAAACCGTCATTAGCACCATTGAGACAAATGGAAACCAAAATGACACAATGCACAATGACAAGTAAAAAAGAAAAGCGACCTCGCTCGCTCGATAGACGGCTTTGACATACATATCGTGACTTTCACGATCCTTAAAAAGGCTATGAGGGTACATTGCGGCTCTTCCAAAAAGTATCCAGGAAATGTTGTGAATCAGTATTGAAAAACAATAGACGGTTGTTGCGGGCTGGGCAAGGTCAGTCCTTAGATACTCCGACATTAAGCCGGTTGAAAACGGTATCACCACGATCGTGAACAACATAAAACCATTTGCGTAGGTAAACTGTGGGCTTGACTTGGTGATGATCTTAAATACGGTGTGATGATTTACCCAAGACACCAGGATGATTACGAAGCTGAGACAGAAGCCAAACCATGAAGGCCAGTCTTCAAGCAATCGATGCCAAAATTCACCAATAGTGTGTGACGAACCAATCGGGGGAACTTTTATCTCGAGGATCAGCAACGTGATCGCGATGGCAAATACTCCATCGCAAAATGCTTCCAGCCTTGCGTGCTCACTTTTTTCGGCCATAGGTAGTCAGTGGTGGTTATTAAAGGATAGATTTATTCTCGTTTCGCCGCGGCTGTGATCACTCCCTCCAGGACTTTTATATCAATATCTGCCAGCTTGTTGATATAAAGACAACCTCCGCCTGTTTTGTGCTTGCCCAATTTTTTTAACGCGTCCGCGTACGACCGCATGTCTATGAGGTACAAAGTCAGATTTGCTTTACGCGGAGAAAACCCAACTTTAAACCAGTCTACTTCCCTGTCCGTAGAGGGACTTTTGTATCTCTTTTCTCCAAAGCCGATTATTGAAGTACCCCACATTCTTCCTTTTTCCTTCGAGGCTTTTTCCATCAACCTGAGAAGTGTAAGACTGTCCTGCCGTTTTTGCTCGCCAGGGATCTTAGCGATAAATTCTTCAACACTTGAAGCGGTTGGTTTGGTTTTGATTTCTGCCAGCTTACCCATGAGATCACAATTTTGGTTGAATTGATTTCGCCTGGTCCCAGGCGTTAAAAATTGGAAATTTTGTTTGCTATGAATTTACAAATAAAAGGCGGTAGCTGCATGGAGCCACTTCGTTTTCTAAATCCACTTTCTTGTCTTTTTGTTGTATTTCAATGAACTTGTTGCCAAATTTCGTTTTAAATTATTTTCTTCGGCTCTTACATAAAAGATATCGCACAGGATGATGTATAAGACTGGATAGACGAGATAAAAAGGTGGCCTGATAAGACGGCTAAACCA
>DASYSW010000437.1:0-14425 GCA_036002905.1 Chitinophagaceae bacterium | reverse complement strand
GACCTTTATTTGTCGCCAGTTCGTGCGGCACATGTCATGCAGGCGATGGCAAAGGACATCCGTTTACTACATTAATACGCTTCGGGCAATCCGATTCTACAGGTAATCATTTTTTAGACAGGGGAGGGCCACAGCTGCAGAACAGGGCAATTCCCAACTATCAACCCGAACAAATTCCTGCAGGAGCAGCGTTTTCAAAATTTACTCCGCCTGCAAATACAGGTTTGGGATATATAGAAGCAGTGCCTGATGCAACGATACTGTCTTCGGCAGACCCAAGCGATGCAGACGGTGATGGTATTTCAGGCCGGCCCAACTGGATAAGTATTCCACCATACTGTGTACTTCGTTCAGCCACTATTGAAAACAATGGAAAATATGTTGGCCGCTTCGGTAAAAAGGCTGCGGTGTATGATCTCCACCAACAAACGGTGAATGCTTATAACCAGGATATGGGAGTTAACACCACTTATGAACATTATAGTACGTACAGCGGCCTGGAAGTGGATCCTGAAATTTCGAATGGAACTGCATTGGATGTGATATTTTATTTGAAAACCTTAAAGGCTCCCATACAAAGAGATCAGGACGACGGCGATGTACAAGGAGGTAAGCATGTATTTGTGAATATTGGTTGCGCAAAATGTCATACCCCTCAATTACAAACGGGACCATCGTCCATCAGCGCGTTGACGAATAAAACTTTCTTTCCTTACACTGATCTGTTGCTTCATGATATGGGACCTGGGCTAAATGATGGCTATACTGAAGGCAGTGCGATGCCAGCGGAATGGCGAACAACTCCATTGTGGGGTTTGGGTCTTTCAAAAAATTCACAGGGTGGCCAATATTACCTGATGCACGACGGACGGGCAGGGAGCATTGACGAAGCAATTCTTCTTCATGGTGGTGAGTCACAGCAAATAAAACTGAGTTATCAGCAGCTTAGTGAAGATGATAAAGCCAAATTGATAAAGTTCCTGGAATCATTATAGTCGCTATTTAACGATGAACCGAAAAGAATTTTTAATAAAGAGTTGCACAGCGTGTATCGCTGCAACTGGGATATCTTCTTTATTTCCTTCGTGCACCCCTACGCAATATGTTTCGGGTACGATCGGAAAAAATGGAATTACAATAAGCAAAAATGACTTCAGGCTTAGTCAGAAGGATAATTCTGCTCACCGGTCTTTTATCATTGTCCGTAATGAGGCATTGCAATATCCCATCTGTGTTTACCGGTTGAGTGATGAACAATATTCGGCACTATGGATGAAGTGCACGCACCAGGGATCAGAGTTAAATGCTGCCGGGGATTTTTTGCAATGTCCCGCACATGGGAGTGAATTCAATAATCGGGGCAAGGTTAAAAACGGACCTGCTGATAAGGATTTGAGAATATTTCCGGTTACGATTTCAAATAATGATCTTTTTATCGACCTCAGGAAACAATCATGAAAAAAGCATTAATCATATTTCTTTTAACGATCATTTGCGTTGAAGGCAGATCGCAGATCGATCCTGAATTGTTGAAAAAGCCAACTGCAGATACGTCGAATGTATCACTGAATATGGATGCTGTATATAACCGACCCTTTATACAAATGGGCAAATTGCCTGTGGCTATTGGAGGATATGTGGAGGCAAATTACCAGTACTTAGGCGAAAATGGAGTTAGTGAAGGACACCAGTTTCAAATGAGACGATTGTCTATTTTTCTTTCTTCTTCTATTTCAAAGCGGATAAAATTTTTGTCTGAAATAGAGTTTGAAGATGGTACTAAAGAAATCAGTATTGAATTTGCTTCCGTCGATTTTGAATTTGCACCGTTATTGAATGTGCGGGGAGGGATCGTTTTAAATCCAATTGGATCTTTCAATCAAAATCACGATGGACCTAAATGGGAATTTGTGGACAGACCCATTTCAGCTACTCAAATGCTGCCTGCAACATGGAGCAATGCGGGCGTTGGCGTATTTGGCAAAAAATATACTAATGACTGGGTGTTTGCTTACGAAGCGTATCTAACCAACGGTTTTGACGATAAGATCATTTCAAATCCCGAGAACAAAACATTTCTGCCGGCGTCCAAAGAGAATGTTGAGAGATTTGAGGAAAGCTTTAACGGGTCACCATTGTTTACAGGAAAAATTGCTGTAAAAAATCAAAGGATTGGCGAATTGGGGATCTCGTATATGGGTGGGGCATACAATAAATTTGAAGAAGACGGTATTGTTCTGGATGAGAAAAGAATGGTGAATATTTTCGCTATTGATTTTAACGGCACGATTCCAAAACTCAACACTTATATCAATGGCGAGTGGGCGTGGGTACGTGTGGACATTCCTGACACCTATACCGAGCAATATGGAAGGAGACAAATGGGAGGGTTTGTTGATTTTGTTCAGCCAATTCTGAAAAGACCCATGCTTGGTTTTGAAAAAGCAGCCTTGAATGTTGCCGCAAGGATAGAATATGTAGACTGGAATAGGGACAAATTTAAATCGACCGGGCAGAATATTTCCGATGAAATTTTTTCAATTGTTCCTGCTATAAGCTGGCGACCGGCTGCACAAACAGTAATCCGCGTTAATTATCGCTATGCGTGGCAAACAGATCTGTTGGGTAACCCCCCTTCAAAGATTGCCGGCATCCAGGTCGGATTGTCTACTTATTTCTAGATTTAATGACTATCGTGGCAATGCCTCAAAGCGTATTCCTTGAAGAGGGTACTAATGCCGCGGGAACTCTTAGTCACAGAATTTTGTAAATGCATGTTTTTAGGTCGCGATAAGCTTTAATTTACTGCGTTTCCAACTTCCAGTTAACAGGAGCATCGGAAGATTTGTAGTCTTCTCTTACAGGACTAAAGGTGTCGATCAGTTTGCAATCAGTGATGGCTATGGCACTGTGAGGTGTATTTGATGGGATGACGTTATATGCGCCCGGTGTAAGAGAAAAGGATTTCCCGTCCATTGTCAGGTCCAATTGTCCTTCGAGAATGTAAGTGATCTGCTCATGTACATGACGATGTTCAGGCACGACACTTCCCGCCTTTAGTTCCACAAGACCGAGTGTGTGCTTGTCACCATGCGCATAGTAACCGGTAATCCCCGGCACTAATTCTTTTGGTTTGATATCTTTTATTCGTTGCATAAACTAGATTATGTAATTAAAAAATTATTGAGCAGCCTTAAAATCCTGGTTAGATACCGGCGGATTGCTCGGTATCATAACAACGTTGAAAGCGTGATCGGTTGCTTTGTGGCAATTGTTACAGGTGTTAGTCAAAACTGAAAAACTATTTTTAAATAATTGAAGACTCTTTTGCTGAATTGCAGTGGTTACACTATCTATCGCCGGCTTAAGCATCCCAATGCTTTTTACTTCGGGTCTATCCGTACAAAAGACATTGATATCGTCTAACGATTCCTGGATCTCATGAATTTCAAAATCCGCAAGTGGCCAATTCTGGTTTTGCCCGGCGAACCAGAGCTTAGCATGGTGTAACTGTATGCCTGTCATGAACTCGCCAAGACCCGGCTTGTATGTTTTATCCAATTGTTCCTGCAAGCTATCGATCCTTGATTGCATTTGACTTGCGTTTTCACTTTGTTGATTGCAGGACACAATAACAAAGAAGAGAGGGATCGCCAATTTGATGAAGACCCTCATGAATTGATATCTCCCATTATGTAAAGTCATTTCCTTTTAACGTTTTCAAATCCCATAATCGTGGTTCTATTTTTCAAACCAGCAAAAACTTCCACCCACCCATTCCTTGTCTTTGTTGTAACGGACGCCGATCATCTTTCCCTTGCTTATTCTCGAAAGATTACTGGTAGGAACAGGTCTTGCTTCGCCGTCTTTCCAAAAGTAGAAAATGCGTATCTCAACTTTGGCCGGGATATCGGGCGTTTCGATCACATCAGCATAGTGTACTTTCCGTTGCAATATCCAGTTTTCCGGATCTTTTATTTTCTTGATATCATCCAGTGTCAGGTCAATGATCACTCCCTGTCCCGCAAAAGAAAATAGTGGTTTTAAAACATAATTCTCCAGGTCAGCCGGCGGTTGCTTCACGTCTTTCAGAAAAGATGTCTCAGGAACGTACTGGTGTTTGATCAATGGCAATGTGTATTTGCTGATCCTGTAAAACCAATTAGGATGGGAGATCCATGTCACGTCGAGTTCATCGAAAAATATCTTTCCCTTTTCCTGAACCTCCGGGGACTGTTGCGCCAGATCATCAAAAATGACGCGATTGTAAATTCTCTTTACCTGGGTCTTTTTTCCGTTGTAAATATAAAAAAGTTTTTTCCCTTCTCTTATGAGCTCGGTTAAACAAACCATTTTAATTCCAATGTACTCTTCCGTTGCAAAAAAGTCAACCCGTGTTTTTTGTTTTTTTGGGAAAATCTCAAGGAGAATTACATTTTCAATGTCCTCCTTGTCAATAATAATGTCCTTCAATAATTGTATATAGGTTTCCTTCGTGTACCCATGCAGATAGCAATCCAGGTATTCAGGAACGGGGAAATGTTTTCTTGAAATTTCCGGAATTAATATCTGGAAAGCGAAAAGACTGGCGAACCCCTGCATTTCAATCAGCTGCGGTTCATATTCGCCTTTATCGTTGACGCAAATTCCGAAATCGAACACAATGAAATGTGAGTGACCGTTTTCATTGGGCACACTTAAATGAGGGGGCACCGCATTTTTTGTGTATTCTTTAAAATTGGGATCGTTGATGACGTCAACTATCTTTTCGCAGCAATCAAGGACCTTTTTTTTAAAAGACTGGTCAATGAAAACGGGTGTTTCTGCTACACGGAAATCCAGTTGACCGGGATACACATTTCCAAGTTCATTTAAGAACGCTTCATATTTTTCTTTGGTGAAATTTTCGTTGAAAGCCTTTCGCAATGCTGGGATCATTTGATTTAGTTTCTTAACGGAAGTTAGTAATAATAAGAATGGTTTCACGCAAAGGCGTCAAACCGGCCTGCCGGCATTGTTTCGCTACGGCACACGAGGGGCGGTGGGCGCGGAAGAAATACAAAAGGAATAAGAGACAAGGCAAAAATGCACAAGTAACAAGGAACTGACAACTAGAAAACCAGCAGCCAGCACCTAGACCAACACACCATGCAACTGTTCCACTGCCTGGTTCAGGAAATTAGGAAGGACATGTGAGTAGGTCCATAAGATTTTATCTGGATCATCGAGATGGCCCAGCATGCTACGCCACTTCTCTTCACCGTAATTTTCAATGATCGCGTTCTTCTTGTCGTCACGGTGAAGGTACATGGCCATGCCGGATGCGTCCGCTTCCGGATGAAATTGAGTACCGATCATATATTCATTGTAACGGATACCCATGATCGCCCTTTCGTAAGGCACATGCCGGCGCTCTTTTTCAATACACAATATTTTCGCACCCATTTTTCTGATCACGTCAGCGTTTGGTTGGATCACCTGGTAATCCCGGCTGTCGACGGCATAAAAGGGGTCGCGCAGTCCGGCAAAAACCGGTTCGTTAAAACCATCTTCGAGCATGTGAACAGGAAAGATTCCAAACGCGGAAGAGTGACGTTTGGTGAGGATACCTATATTATAGTAGCGGGCAGATAATTGAAACGAGTGACAGATAAAAAACACAAATTTCTTTTGCGGGTTATCCGGATTCATGTTCCATCGCTCCACTTCATTTAGCCAGGCAAAATATTTTTTTTCCCAATCGCTGTAACGACTTTCCAACGGGCTTCCGGGTCCGCCGCTCGAAATATAAACGTCATAACTCATATCAGGAACCTGGTTGAGTACGCGCACATCAAACTCATTCGAATCAACCTTAATATTATTTTCTTTAGCGAAGTCAGCCAAGATATTTCTCAGGCAGCGCATCCCCTGGTTGGGTTCGCCTTCATAAAGATCTAAAATTGCAACTTTTAGCCTCTTGGAAGTATTCATAAACGACAAACATAATGTTTTTGATTCGCAAATTTATTGTTCAGCTCCCTATTTATTAACAATGTGGATTAGCTTTTAGTTTTTATGGGAGTTTGCCAGAGGTCCAGAAGTATTAGCTAAATCGTGGTTCAAAAGACTTCGGTTGTCCCAAAGAATAAACCCTTGGAGTTATAGTTTCCTTGAGCAAAGTCAACACACAGGTTTGTGCGATTGGCTTTTACAAAAAGGATACGTAAACCTAGGCCTCCTCCCATTTCCCAGTACTCAAACACTTTTTTGTCTGTGTCATTCGAAGCGGTTTGCAAATTGTAAAAGCAAACGCCGCTGATGAATTTATCGCGGGTAATCGGGAAACGCCATTCCGTTTCAAAGTATGCGAAAGAGGGACCCTTGAATCGGCCGAACGTATAACCGCGGCCACTACGGCCATATATATCGTGAGCGGTGCCGGGCATTTCCAGGTAAGGAATGGAGCCACCCAGTTTATACGAGGCCCAATGCCAGAGTGCAATGACATTCTCGGGATTCCTTTTGCTCAGGCTGAAATATTTCCTAAGATCATACATCAGCAGTGTGGAATTTGATGAGCTGCCTAACCATGTCTTATTAAACAAAAAATTTACATCAGCATAAAATCCGCCGTAAGAACGAACCGGGTGTTCGCGCTTGTTGTATTGAAGGGCAAATAGAAATCCATTCGCTGAATATTTCATGGTATCAAAACCATTTCTGGTTGAATAACGGGAGTGAGGAGTGCTGAAACCTTCGCCATGTTTTTCATCCAGGATATTCCAAAACATATCGAAATTGAGACCTGCTCCAACAAATAGGTACTTACCGGCCTGGCGATATATTTTTTCAAACAGGCGCAGCTGGTTATACCTAATCGGGAACGAGCTATCGCTATTCGCCGTAGGGAGGGCATTCAGTACTATTCCTTTGCTTTGAAATCCGCCGCCACCTTGCCCTGTACCTATTCCATAATCCACGATGCCCATTGTTGTGATCTGCCAGTTGCCCTGGAAATTCCAGTTGTTGCCGGGAGTAAATATGTTGTGTCTGACCGTTCCCGAGACGTTGCCTTTTGTCGTAACAGAAGCAGACAAACCAAATGTAGAATAAATCGTTTCGGGACCCTTACCCAACACGGCACCTGCATCAATGCTGCCACCAAGCAAAAGACCAAAGCTGGGATTATAGCTAACCGTTGGCAGGATCGCCATGTCTGTTTTTCTTGATTTTCCCTGTTGCTCTTTCTTTTTAAAAATACTTTTCCAAATGTCTCCAACATCCATGGGCTTTACTGAATCTGCTTTGTGAAATGCCGAAGCGTCTTGCGCAAGTCCGTCAATTGGTGAATTGATGGCTACCAATGATAGCAATGAAATAATGGCAATTGTTGGTTTCCGTGGCCAATGCATAAATATTCTTTCATGCAGTTCAGGTGTGATTTATAAATTTAAGAGAATAGGAAAGAAGTTTCTTGTTTTGCTTGCCCAAAAAGATTATGTCTGAGTCCGGATTTTTTTTACCACATAGGTAAGTAGGATCATGGGAAGACATAGTGTGGAAACCTTAGAGCTGCTCCTTATGTGAATACACGTGCCTATGATCCTGTGTGGTGAATGAGTTCGAGTTGAGACATTAGGGAGGCAGCAACCTGGGAAGACTTATCTCTTTTCATAAACCTGTTCACCACCAACAAATGTCTTGAGCACTTTTACCTGCAATAATTTTTCAGGAACTTCTTTCACCAGGTCATTGTCGAGGATCACGAAATCTGCAAACTTCCCTTTTTCAAGAGAACCTTTTTCATTCTCTTCAAAGTTTGCTTTTGCTGCCCAAATGGTCATGCCACGCAACGTTTCGTCGCGTGTCAGTGCATTCTCCATTTGAAAGCCATCGGGGGGCCATCCTTTTGCATCTTTACGGACGACTGCTGCATAAAAAGTTTTGAATGGAGAGATATCTTCAACAGGGAAGTCTGTTCCAAGGGGTATCCACCCGTTTTGTTCAAGCAATTGCTTAAAAGCATACGCACCCTTTACTCTTTCGGGGCCCAGGCGATCACCTGCCCAATACATATCACTTGTCGCATGTGTAGGTTGAACCGATGGAATAATATTGTACTCCCCAAATAATTTAAAATCATTTTCATTGATCACCTGGGCATGCTCGATTCTCCACCGCAGATCATTTTTCCCGTTTAAATACTTTCCATAGACGTTGAGCATTGTTCTGTTGCCACTGTCACCGATCGCATGCGTGCACATTTGCCAGCCATGATCATGAATAATTTTTGCAACCGAATCAAAATGTTGTTGACTGCTTAATAAAAATCCTGACCACCCTGGTTTATCAGCATAAGGTTGTAAAAGACACGCACCTCTTGAACCCAGCGCACCATCTGCATAGATTTTAAATCCGCAAACATGTAACCCGTCTGTTTTTATTTTTCCTCTTTGAAAAGCAAAATCATAGTTTGCTTTCGCGTCGCTGAGCATTGCATAGAACCGCATTTTCAAGTCGCCGGTTTTCTGCAGGCTATCGATAAAGGAGACAGCTGCGTAACTCAAACCGCAATCATCAATAGTTGTCAGGCCAACAGCAAAACAATTCTTTTGCGCTTCCATTAATGCTTCCTTCAATTTTGCAGGAGTTTGAGATGGGATCTTTGCAGCAACAAGGTCAACGGCATTGTCAATTAAAATGCCTGTCAGTTTACCGTTTTTTGTTTCAATTTCTCCACCTGGAATTTTATCTCCCGGCTTTAGTCCCGCCAGTTTGATTGCTTTGTCATTGGCGATCGATGCGTGCCCGTCTACTCTTTCAAGTAGCACGGGTTTATTTGGAAACAATTTGTTCAATTCTTCATTTGTCGGATAGGCTTTACCGGGAAATTTGTTTTGATCCCAGCCGCGACCCAATATCCAGGATTCAGTTGGATGAGCTGAATCGAAATCTTTAACCCTTTGCACTACTACCTGCATGCTTTTGCTGTCATAAAGATCCACGGTGAACAGGGATTGCCCATATCCGACAAAGTGCGCGTGAGCATCAATGAAGCCCGGATAAATGAATTTACCCTGCGCATCAAGCTTTTCCTTCGTGTCGTATTTAGCTTGCAGGTCAGAAGTTTTCCCTGTCTCAACTATTTTCCCATCATTCACAGCCATTGCTTCCGCAATGGAAAAAGAGGAGTCAACTGTGTAAATAGTAGCATTGTACACTAAGAGATCAACTTTGGTTTTTGAGGTGCATGACAACAGTAAAAAAACGGTAGGTAGTAATAAAAGCAACTTCTTCATTTCCTTTTGATCATTTAAAATCCAGTAAATCGTGGTTCTGTATTAATTCATGAACTTATAGGGATGCATCTTGTTAAAATCAGTCTTATCCTGGTAAGCTTTTGCGGCCGCTAAGATAGTGGCTTCGTCATACAATTTTCCGATCAATGTAATACTCACAGGACTCCCGGTTTTATTGAGTCCCGTTGGTAGGGTGATACAGGGATTGCCGGTAAGATTTGTGATGGATAATTGACTTCCTGAAAATGTTGGCACAATAAGTATGTCATAATCTTTCATGTAATTGTACATGCTCTTGCAAAGATTGTAACGGTAGCGATTGGCGTTGATATACTCAACAGCCGGGATTGTTCTTGCACTGCGAAAACTATTTGGCCAAAAATCTTTGTCCTGTCTTTCGATTAAGTCATCACGGTTTGTCCGGGTCAGTTCATCAAAAGCCGCGGCACTTTCCGCACTTAAAATGATACTGATGAGATTAACAGGATACAATATTGAATCCGGAAAGACCACGGCCTGTACATTCGCACCGAGCGACCTAAAGACATCAAGCACTTTCCATTCCGGGGCACCTTTGTCCAATTGCTTAAAGTAATTCTCAGCGTAAGCGATCTTTAATTTTGAAAAGTCAACCTTCGCACTATAATTAAATGCATGATCAATCGCAGCGGCGTCCTTTCCATCAGTTCCCTTTAAATAATAAAACACGACCGCATCATCTTCCGCGCTCCGGCAAATAGGTCCTGCTTTGTCGAGACTCCAGCAAAGGACCATTGCACCTGAGCGACTGATAGAACCAAACGTAGGTCTCAGGCCAGTGGCACCACATCGCGCCGAAGGAGAAACGATCGAGCCTAGAGTCTCCGTTCCAATGGTGAATGGTAATAGACCAGCAACAACAGAGGCGGCGGAACCAGCTGAAGAACCACTTGATCCCTGCTTTAAATTCCACGGATTTTTTGTTTCACCGCCAAACCATTTATTATTGTATGCTAATGCACCCAGGGAGAGCTTTGCGCACAACACAGCGCCGGCATTTTTTAATTGCGTATAAACATAAGAATCCTCATCGATCACCTGGTCTTTGTACGGTGCGCTTCCCCATGTTGTTTTATATCCTTTTACTGCAAACAGATCTTTTAGCCCGTAAGGAATGCCATGCAACGGTCCTTTGTAAATCCCTTTTTTAATTTCTTCATCGGCTTGTCTTGCCTGTTGCATCGCAAGGTCTTCTGTGAGAGTGATAACACTCTGCAAAGTGTCGCCCCATTTTTTCAGGCGGTCAATAAAAAATTTTGTGAGTTCGACCGATGTGATCTTTTTGTTTTTTACAAGTGATGCCAATTGCATAATGGAATAAAAAGCCAGTTCGTTTTTATTAGCGGGCATCTGGACATTGTTTGAGATGTCCCAAACAATTTTTTCCTGCTTTGTCGGAACTGACTCACCGTGCGGCAGGGGATTAAATGCAAAAGGATAGGGGATATCATTTGTCGGCAATGTTTTGTGCAACGCCTTATAGTTTTCGGTGAAATCTTTTACATTATCCAGCATTGAATCCGCCTCTGGTTCAGTAAAATTAAGGTCATATAATTTTACAGTGTTGCGAATAAGTTTTATGGAGTCGTTCTTTGTTTGAGCAAACAAAGAGATTGGTACAATCAAAAAAATGACGGCTATTAAAGATCTCATGCGTTAAGTTTTTCGTATAAATGGATTAGCAAATAATGTTTACCTTTTGTGCACCAAAAAATAAAGCTATGAGAAATTTGATCTCTCTTACTTTTCTTTCGCTAGTATTTTTTTCATGCAGCCAGATGGAACGATCGAAGACCGGCGCTAATATGCCCGTCTCTGATTATTTTAACTACGGTGATACTTCTATTCAAACAGCCGGCATCAGGATGATACCTATTAAAACTCCTGTTGGCGAATTTAATGTTTGGACAAAACGGTTTGGTAATAATCGTCGCATAAAAGTGTTGTTGCTTCACGGCGGTCCCGCTGCGGGTCACGAGTACATGGAATGTTTTGAAAGTTTTTTTCCAAAAGAAGGCTTTGAGTTTTATGAGTATGATCAGTTAGGCGCTCCCTATAGCGATCAACCATCAGATTCAAGTTTGTGGACAATTGACCGGTATGTAGATGAAGTAGAGCAGGTGAGAAAAGCAATCGGAGGCGACAAAAGCAATTTTTATGTTCTTGGAAATTCATGGGGTGGCATCCTGGGAATGGAATACGCGTTAAAATACCAGGACAGTATCAAAGGCTTAATTATCGCCGATATGGTGGCAAGTTGCCCAGACTACGGAAAATATGCAGATGAAGTGCTGGCAAAACAAATGGACCCAAAGGTGCTGGCCGAGATCCGTGACATTGAGGCGAAGAATGACTTTTCAAATCCACGTTACGATAGTTTGCTTGGTCCGAATTTCTATCAACAACATATTTGTCGTTTAGATCCCTGGCCGGAATCAGTTGTTCGTTGTTTTAATCATTTAAATGGAATGAAAATACCAAAGGAAATTTATGTAATGATGCAGGGTCCATCTGAATTTGGCATTGCAGGCAGATTGGCAAATTGGGATATCAAGAGCAGGTTAAAAGAAATAAAAGTTCCCACGTTAATGGTGGGTGCAAAATATGATACGATGGATCCCAATGCCATGGAAGAACAAAGCAAAATGGTTCAGCATGGCCGCTATTTGTATTGTCCAAATGGAAGTCACCTATGCATGTGGGACGACCAAAAAGTTTTTATGGACGGGGTAATAAAATTTATAAAAGACGTCGATCAGCGAAATTTCTAGGTAAACAATTTAGGTCACCAATCCGGTAGGTCCCGGGCGTGCCCAGGCTCTACCGTTTGGTCATTCGTCGTTCGTCAAACGTGAAACGTGAATCATGGATCCTTTTTGACGTCTCACGTCTCATGTTTCACGACTCACGATGTGGGGCCTTTTAACGCTTTTGTTGAATTAATTTACGCGGTCATTAAACGAAAACATCTTCTAGCGGTCTATCCCAAAAATTTATTGAGCATACCATTCTCCTTCTGAGTTTGCTGAAGAATTGCTAAGAGTAGCCCCCTTTCCTTTCCCACGGAGATAGTCAACTGGCCATAGCGGCCAATTCACCCCCGTATTCCTAAACTTTAAACAGTTGATACTATGAAACACTCCCGATCACTCATTCTCGTTCCATTCCTTGTTTTAGTTTTTATTATTTTTTACACCTCGTGCCAGAAGGAACTTAATAGTTCCGGCAGCATTCCCCAGGGTCAACAACGCGTGAGCATAAGGCTCTCAGATAACCCTGTCAATTTTGATGCTGTCAACGTGGATATTCAATCGGTGGCAGTTCAGGTTATACCCGATAGCTGCCAGGGTCGTCACCACGATGATGACGATAATGATGGAGATGATGATCGTGATCACGATCGCGACGCCCGCTGTTCAGTGTGGGATACATTGGATATTCATCCGGGCGTCTACAACCTCCTCGATCTTGCAAATGGAGCCGATACGATTCTTGCGAATGGACTTACTGTCACGGGAAAGATCAGTAAGATCCGTCTCACTATTGGTGATCAGAATTCCGTTGTAATTGACAGCGTATCTTATCCTCTTACGTTGTGGAATAATAGTCATCATGTAACCATTAAAGTGAAAGGAGAGGATGTAGACGCGATCAGTCCGGATGATCTCCAGTTCTGGCTTGATTTTGACGCCGGTCGATCCATTGTGCGTATCCGGGATAACAATTTTGTATTAAAACCCTTTCTAAGGGTGTGGTTGCCGGCACATACCGCAAGTATCAGTGGGCATGTAGTACCGGACAGCGCCGGATCGATTGTCGCAGCAATTTTTAATGGCGATACATTGGTAGCAATTCCCAGGCATTACAATGGCTTCTTTAAGATCCGCGGCATCACAGCCACTTCAGCGGATGTGTTTATCAATGCAACAGTATATGGATACCAGGATACGACAATCGCGGGTGTTCAATTGAGTGTTGGAAAAGACACCGACATCGGTACTGTTAAATTGCATCAATGACATAAATCATTTCTCAATATGGAAACTTAGGGTTCCCCGCGAAGGCGGGGAGCCCATTATTTCAATGCAAAAACAACATTTACCTCATAACGCAGCTTAATTCTTTTAAAATCAATTGGCGCTTCGGGGTTTTCAACCTCAGCTTCACCCACCTTTTGCTGATAGGCAGTATTAGCGATTTGATATTGATTAAGCTTATATTGACTTGAAAGCTGGTTGTAATAACCTGTGAAATTTTCCTCCGGTTCACTAATTGTAATCGCTTCCCCTAATTTTTCACTGACGGCCTCCGTCAAATAAATGCCTTTATCTTTTGCCGCCTTGACAGCCTGGATCTTTAATTGCCTGCGGAATTCGGTTATCCGGCTGTGTGAAGTCTTTACAATCCTGAAATTTTGGGTAGCCTCATCATCAAGCCTGTCAACCAACTTGTCGACATCGCTACTTTTTGAAAATTTTACCTGGTAAGAAATTGACGAATACAGTTCTGTCCTTTTCTTTTTTCTAAGCCAGGGATTATTATAGCCCTCATAAGATGCGATGGTGATCACCGAGTCTGGTAAACCTATTTCTTTACACTTCTGGAGAAAAGCAGTCTTTATCGCTTCAATGTCAGTTTTGTCCTGCCCTTTTTTTTGATATTCCCTAAGATCGACCACAACATAAATTTCGTCGGGTATGATCTCCATCTCCGAACTGCCGGTTACGGTAATGGTTTTCGGAAAAGGATTCGCTCTGTCAGCTGCTTGCTGTCCAATTGCCGGGTATGTCAAAAACACAAGGCTCGCAATACAAAGAATTTGTTTCATAAAATGGAAGTTTTGATTAAAGATGTAGGAACGGTGAGGATTACACAATACTCTTCACGTGGGTGAGATGAGTTAAACGAGGAATTGGCTGCATTACTTCTTTTTCTTTTTCGCAGATTGCCTGGGAGCGGCTTTTTTTGTAGCGGTTTTCTTTGCAGCCTTTTTCACAAATGCATCCGGCAATTGGGTCTCGATCATTTTCTTTACATCGTCAAGAGAGACGGATGAAAGTTCTTCAGCAGTGTATTTAGTATCATCGGCTTTCTTTGGTAATCTT
>DASYSW010000436.1:0-3839 GCA_036002905.1 Chitinophagaceae bacterium | reverse complement strand
CAATTGCACCGATAACCAATTGCCGTACTTCTGCCGGTCCCCTCGTCGCGATTCCAATGGAACAGGTAAAACTAAGAGCCATAATCAATCCGAATAGGATCTCAGCAGCCCTGTCCAGGGGGTTTAATAATAGTTTTAATTTTGGAGTGCCTTCCATATAAGAATTTAACTTTTAAGGATTCAAACCACGTTGAAGTTATGCAGTAGAATTTTTGCATCTCCTTTTGTTTGCACGGCCTCACTCAGAAGCCTTTTCTATTTTTTTTGCGTCATCAACATCCAGGTTATAATACAGTGAAGTGAGGTAAGTGATCTCGGCGAGAAGAATGACAATGACCACCAGTAAATAATAGACAGTCTCCATCTTCATATTGACAAAGCTCCACACAATTAGGGCCAGGGCGGTTATCAATAGCGAGAGACGGACGGGTCGTTTGATTGAATTGAATATCTCTGCATATACCAATAGACCCATGATGAGGCTGACACCGATAAGAAAGATCGCAATTGCAATTCCGAAAACAATGTTCAGTGATTGATCAGTTTCGGTTGAATCGAACAAATAGGAGAAACGCGCCGCGATCAGACCCAGTGACATCAATGTGGGAATGCAAAGCAATTCCAGCAAGGTAGCGTTGACAAAACCCGTCTTTGCATTCCTGTTCGAGGTCAGGGCGAAAAATATCCACCACAACGCAAAAACAATCGAAACGGCGAGAGCAAAATTCAGCCATATCGAAAAATTCAGATCATCAACTTTGCTTATCCCATTTACCACACCCAGCACCACTTCTCCAAATACGATAATCGTAAATAAGCCAAGGCGCTCCGACATGCTGGAAGACAAACTCAGGTCAAGGGATGATTTGCGCAGCAAACGATGAGCAATGAATGGTGGAGTATAATTACAAATGATAACTACAATAGCGATCAGTTTCACCCATGGCCCGGGCACAAAGAGGCTGAGGGCCATTAATGCCAATGCGGCGAGGAAGAGAATTGTATAGGGCCGGTTGTACCGGCGATGGGATCTGTCGTAAAAGCCAACGCTCCACCATAGGTAAGTGATATAAAGTTGCATGACCATGAACACGATCGTGGTGTTGACGTACCATGTAGGGGAGGGTTGATCGATGGTCACCGCCAGGGCTGCAATGATCATTACCTGCCAAAGGGTCATCAGGCGTGTGCGAAGCCCTTCGCTGCCATGAATATCATAGTACAGGCTACCATTCAACCAGCCCCAGAAAATGAGAAAGAACAAGCAGGCGTATTGCAAAAAGCCTTCAAGACTAATATGCATGGCCAGGTGATGAGTGATGCGCGAAATAGCGATCACATAGACGAGATCATAAAATAGCTCCAGCCAGCTGATCCTGCGCTCTTCGAAGTTGGGGTCGAATTTTTTGGGGGGTCCCCACCAGGTTGAACTCTTCCCAAATCTCATAAATGACGGTTTGAATTGGAATGAATTGACAAATGTATAGAAGTTGGCACCAACGCCAGGGGGATTTCCGGACATCGAATGGATCAAAAAACGGCTAGGAATAGTACGTAACTATTGCATAACTATTATACTTCTATTATCTTGTAAAAAAACTAACTGGACAATGAGAAATCTAATTTTTATTGGATTAGTGCTGCTGTGTTTTTCCTGTACGAAAAAGGATATGCGGATCGACCAGGCAAATAAGTCAACAGCTGCCAGCGTCGCCACTTCACCCGGTCAAGGCAATCGGCTATCAGCGGCCCTGGCCACGATCTTCAGAAAATTTACCATTAAACAAGGAGCTCATTACTGTGATCAGAATACTCTTAGCCGCGTTTCCGGAACATCAATGAATTTTGTTGCGAAGTTCGATAGCACGGCCATTTACCCCGCGGTGATCACAGACTACAATCACGCATACGATGTAAATAAATTATGGGGATTTTCCGAGGGCTTTAGCAATCAATATAACAGTGCCAGGATTGGCTGGCGTTGGTTGAATGGACAATTGCAACTGTTTGCATACGTGTATGTAAAGGGTACCTTGCTAAGAGACCCCATCAGCTATGATCCGCCTTTTATAAAATCGGTGAACATCGGAAGTGAGGTTAATTGTAGCATTGCAATATCAGGGTCGAAATACATTTTTACAGTGGACGGAGTGGTGGTACAAACTGCCAGGGGAACCACATCCAGTACGTACAGCGGCTATCAGCAGTATCCATACTTCGGGGGAACTTTAACTGCTCCGCACCTGATCAATATTTATATAAAATAAAGAGGCTTCCTGTCAGTGGCACGTTCGGTGAGATTGTTTCATCTTCGGAGCGTTAGTTTTTTTGTTTGAGTTGCTGCGCCATTTTTAAAGTGTGATCCAATGAATGTGTATTTATCCAATCACCGTGGCCAGGAATAATGTATTGCGGCTTCTTACATTTCACTTTGACATGTTCTATTGTTGTTGCATACTCTCTCACGTTGGCATCTGCTAAATTACCGAGGTCGTGAAAGCCGACTGATTTTATTAAACAACCGCCATAAAGGATCTTTTCCTTTTCAAACCAAATTATAATGTTGTCGGGTGAGTGACCTTGTCCCGGATAATAAGTTTGAAATGAATATTGTCCCACGACAAAAGCCGTGTCTTTGTCAATCAAAAACTCTGCTCTTTTCATGCCCCTTTGCCGGCTAAGCTCATCGGTGAGTCTTGTAGTATAGGTTTTGATCCCTTGTTGTGAGTAATATTGAAGTCCGGCGGTCCTGTCGTCGTGAAAATGACTCGAGATACACAGAATTACATTTTTGCCATGCCTGGTTTTTATGCTGTCCAATAGCGGTTGAAACTGCGTTGTATCCCAGGGTGTGTCAAACATGACCACGCCTTCGTTCGTAACGAGATACATTCCGTTCGCCGAGATGAGGCTGCCTTTATATGAATTGTACGTTGTAAAAACATAAAATTCGCCTGTCAGCGGGGTGATCTTTAAGCTATGTGGTGGAGCCTGCCCTGAAAGGTCATTTAGAAAAAACAATGAACATAGAAACAGTAATGTCCTCAACATAAAGGCTTTTGCTTTGTGTTCTTTGTAATTCTTTGCCCCGATGTTGGCCACAAGTTTCACGAGGTTACACGAAGAACACAAGATTCAATAATATTAAAATTTGTCCCCGGTTAAGATTACCACTTATCAAAAATAACAGAGCTGACAATGAAATAATTTTCTGTAATTGGCAATTGTACTTAATTTACCCCCCAATTCTCAAAATAAAATAAAGTATATGCCTACAACTTCATGTGAGATCTCAGGAAAGGTTTACCAATTAGATTATACAAAAATGCCGTCCAAAAGAGGGATTTACTATTTCGGAAAAATACACAGCGAGCCAATTATGGGATTTGCTTTTACTGCCTTGAATGGAGGCGGTCATGAGTTCGATGATAGCCGTGAGCCTTATCATAAGCAGGAAGCAATTGTCAGCGCGATCAACAATCACGAGAAGCTGGCATCCTAATGAGATAGCAATTAAATACGGGCCTTTCCGCTTCTGGTTGTCTCCGGCGAACTTTGCGCGGATTGAAAACCTAAGCAGGAACGGGTTTGTAGGATCGGACGGTTACAGGACCAGGCGTCGACTCATATTTTTTAAATGCAGCCTCCGCTGCCTTCCAGCCCTGTTTTCTTCTTTCATCTATGATTGCCTGGGAAAAATCAAGATTGTTACCCAGGTCTGTTTCGGGCTCTATAATGATTGCGTTGAAATATTTGTAGGGTTCCCTACGGTCATTGTCCCTGAATATG
The DNA here is from genome assembly GCA_036002905.1 of Chitinophagaceae bacterium. Classification (GTDB taxonomy): domain Bacteria; phylum Bacteroidota; class Bacteroidia; order Chitinophagales; family Chitinophagaceae; genus VBAU01. Next base: position 50 of record DASYSW010000436.1, on the reverse strand, counting down.
GTAACACCTTTTTCCCCGCACTGTTTGACTATTTTATTTGTTTTGACAAA
>DASYSW010000435.1:0-3825 GCA_036002905.1 Chitinophagaceae bacterium | reverse complement strand
TAAATTTCCAGGAAAGCCAGTCAAGTAGTTCCTGGTGAGTCGGTGGAATGCCCTGGGTTCCCAGGTCTTCCAATGTTTCAGCGAGGCCATTCCCAAACAATTGCTCCCACACGCGATTTACCATCGTTCTTGCGGTCAATGGATTCTCTTTACTTGTTAGCCACATTGCCAAACCAAGACGATTGTTGGGAGCATTCTTTGGCATCGGGTTCAATGCATGAGGAACTGCAGCTGTAACCACATCTCCTTTTACCAACCAATTCCCCCTTTCAAAAACATTGGTTGGACGATGCATGTCGGGCGGATTATCCATCATGATCGGTGTGGTCGGAACCTTTGCCCTGAGCAATGACCAGAAGATCTTCTTATTTGCATCATACCCTGGTTTACCCTTGCCCGGAAATTCCTGGGTAAAATAAAACCAATCCATTTGTTGGCCATTGTCAACTGCATTTTTCAAATGAGGATTGTAGTAAGTAAAATAGATATCGTGCACGCCAATGCCTAACGGAATTTCAGTTTCCACGATCTTCCAGTTGCTTGTCGTATCAGGCGAGATCGTCTTCAATATCGGCCCATCAGGACGATCCAAATGGAGCTCCCAGACTCCATCCTTTAACCAGCATACATAGCGGTAGATAAATAAATTTCTATTTTCGAGGTCGACGTGTTTTAATCTGGCAACTGCGTGATTGCGAAATATGAGAAATTTTGTATCTGCTAATTCACTGTTGACAAATTGGTCAGCCGTCAGTGAATTAATTGTAGGTTCCCATGTCCTGAGAAAACGATTTATTTCTTTTGCTTTCTCTGTCGAAATATTTTCCTGCAACCACTCGGTCAAAGAATTTAGTTTCTGTTGCATCGAATCATTGAAATGTCTGAGCAAAGGATAATCATCCTCAGTATCTTCATCCCTGGTGTCATTGTAAAAGGCCATGAACTTGTAATATTCATCGTGGGTAAACGGATCGTATGGATGAGTATGACATTGCACACAGGCGAACGTGGTACCCAGTAAAGCCTGCCATGTTGTATTAACCCGGTCAATCACAGCAGCGGTTCTGAATTCTTCATTATCCGTTCCACCTTCGTCATTGGTCATAGTATTGCGTTGAAATGCTGTTGCGATGTATTGATCATCTGTAGGATTTGGCAAAAGATCACCCGCCACCTGTTCGGTCAAAAACTGATCATAACGCTGGTCTTTATTAAATGCTTTAATAAGCCAGTCACGATAACGCCATATACTCCTGCTGTCATCTCTTTCATATCCTTTAGTGTCAGCGTATCGTGCAAGGTCAAGCCACATAGCCGCCCATTTTTCACCAAAATGATTTGATGCGAGCAATGAGTCAACCAAAGTTTCGTATGCACGTCCTGAATTATCACCCAGGTATTGGTCAGCAATTTTTTTTGAGGGCAGCATGCCGGTAAGATCAAGACTGGCCCTTCGGAGTAAAGTAAATTTATCTGCCTCCTGGGAAGGCTTTAATTTTTCCTCATCAAGCTTTTTATAAATAAAATGATCGATCTCATTTTTTGCCCAATCTGTTTTTACACCGGGGACTTCAACTGGCTTCACTGATACGTAGGCCCAATGATCACCCCACTTCGCTCCTTGCTTGATCCATTTACGCAGAGTTTCAATCTCCTCTTTACTCAGTGGATCATGTTTATAAGGCATGCGCTCATCAGGATCATTTATGGTCAGTCGCCTGATCATTTCACTATGTTCCGGATCACCGGGAATAATTGCCGGTTTGCCGGATTTATTTCTTGCGAGTGCATCTACCCGGAACAATAAACTAAAGTTGGACTTTCGTCTCACCCCTCCGTGACAGGCTATGCATTTTTTATTGAATATGGGTTTTACCTGGGTATTAAAATCAATAGGTGCCTGACGGGAATTAAAAACAAAAAAGATGATGACCGCAACGATGGGGACAAGAATAAAAACCATCTTCTTGGAAAGGAAATTCATCAGCAACTGTTAGGCGTTAAAGTTACAATTATTCAGGTTTGAATAAATAGGGAAATCCGGCGCAAACGTTAGTCTAAACAGGTTTCTTCTGAGAAGAGTCATTTGCTGATTACCTTTGCATTTCAAAAAAATCTATTATGAAGTATAGAACAGAAAAGGACACAATGGGAGAGGTAAAAGTTCCAGAAAATGCTTATTACGGCGCACAGACCCAACGCAGCATCGACAATTTTAAAATTGCACAGGATATTAACCGGATGCCGAAAGAGATCATTCGTGGATTTGCTTATTTGAAAAAAGCCGCTGCCATCACCAATCTTGAAGCGGGTGTTTTAACCAAAGAAAAATCTGACCTTATTGGAAAGGCTTGTGATGAAATTTTGGAAGGAAAACTCGATGATTATTTTCCCCTTGTTGTTTGGCAAACGGGAAGCGGAACACAAAGCAATATGAATGTAAATGAAGTGATCGCCAACAGGGGACAGGTAATCAACGGAGGTCAGCTTAGCGATAAAGAAAAATTTTTGCATCCAAATGATGACGTGAACAAATCACAATCGTCCAATGATACATTTCCCACAGCAATGCATATTGCTGCTTATAAAATTTTGGTCGAAGTAACAATCCCCGGGATCGAAAAATTAAAAGACACGCTAGCTAAGAAAAGCAAGCAATTCATGAACGTGGTAAAAATAGGTCGCACACATTTTATGGATGCAACTCCGCTGACGCTGGGCCAGGAATTCAGTGGTTATATGTCGCAGTTGGAGCATGGATTAAAAGCCATAAGAAATACTTTGCCACATTTGAGTGAGCTGGCCCTCGGGGGGACCGCAGTTGGAACAGGTATCAATACGCCACCGAATTATTCCGAGAATGTTGCGAAAGAAATTGCGAGGTTAACGCGCTTACCATTCGTAACCGCCGAAAACAAATTTGAAGCGTTGGCCTCGCACGACGCAATTGTAGAAGCACATGGTGCGCTCAAAACCGTCGCAGTGAGTTTAATGAAGATCGCAAACGACATCCGAATGCTTTCTTCGGGACCTCGAAGCGGAATCGGGGAAATTCATATTCCCGACAATGAGCCGGGATCTTCTATCATGCCAGGGAAAGTAAACCCGACGCAATGCGAAGCATTGACAATGATCGCAGCGCAGGTAATGGGAAATGATGTAGCGATTAATATCGGCGGTGCTACGGGTCATTTCGAATTGAATGTTTTCAAACCTGTCATGATCTATAATTTTCTTCATAGTGCGAGGTTGATCGGGGATGGTTGCGTTTCCTTCAATGACAAGTGCGCTGTCGGTATTGAACCAATAGAGATTAATATCAAGAAACACCTCGACAATTCCCTGATGCTTGTCACGGCTCTCAATACGAAAATCGGCTATTACAAAGCCGCTGAAATTGCCCAAAAGGCACATCAGGAAGGAACTACTTTAAAGGAAATGGCTGTGAAATTGGGATACCTGACCACTGAGCAATTTGACGAATGGGTAGTGCCCGCGAAAATGGTAGGAAAAATCGGGGGCTAACGCCGTAAACTTACGAATAGCCAGTTAGGACTAAGTGAATACGCTGCTTTTTAATCGTTAAAGATTTGCACCTTACACCATAATTTTTCTATTTTGTCGTTTCCAATATCGTATGAATTCCGAACTCAAAAAATCTGGTACTATGAAACTAAGTGTTAAGTCTGCGCCATACTTTCCGGCTTATTCATTAAAGTCCTTGACTTCGTCTTCGACATCTGCCAAAAGCCGCAACAAACAGTTTTCCCGCGTTATCAGGCATAGGGTATCTGCAACCGGAAACTCTTATTTAAAAACTACTTC
>DASYSW010000434.1:0-3858 GCA_036002905.1 Chitinophagaceae bacterium | reverse complement strand
CTTCCTGTTTTTCTTTAGTACAATATTTAAAATACCTGATGTTCCCCCGGAGGCGTCAAATTTTGCTGAAGGATTAGTGATTACCTCGACACTGGCGATCTGATCGGCTGGGATCTGATCAAGAGTAAGAGTAGTGGGTCTTCCATCTACATAGATCTGGGGAGGACTATTACGGAGGGTTACATTTCCATCTATATCTACTGAAACCGAAGGAACATTCTTCATCACATCAACAGCTGTTCCCCCGGCTACGCTCAGATCTTTTTCTACATTATATATTTTACGATCAATGCCTAATTGTACAAGGGGTTTAGTGCTGGTAACCGTTACATTTCCCAAAACTTTCGAGTCGATCGCAAGCTTGATGTTTCCAAGATCTTTATCGAAATTTCCTAACATGCTGGTGAAATCCTGGTTCCCGTTATTGCTATTATTACGAAATGATTTCGGGTCGATGAACGAAATATTTTTTTCGTAGCTCTGAAAACCTATCGCCGATATTTTGAGCTTGTATTGTCCCATTACCGGCACGCTTTCGAGATTGAATTGGCCGTTATTTTTTGTAAGCATGCCTCCTATTACGACCTCTTTCCTTTTTTTAGAAACAGAGTCGTATTTATTTTGAACCAATTGTACGGAGGCTGCCTCAATGGGCTTTCCCGTAATAGAGTCGATGATCTTGCCATAGAAAGCGCCGTTCAACTGCTGGCCCATTCCTCCCCGGTTGCCACCGCCGCCCGGCATTTGTGCAAATGTGATGACTGAAATCAATAAAGCTATAACCCCAAAGACTGTTTTTCTCATTATGATTTTTTTCGGCTGCAAAGGTCCTGAACTTTCCTGACCTCTTAACAATAATTTGACAGATGGTGATTTGACGATTATGACCCAAAAACCTTGCGTTGCAAAACTATTTCAAATAAACAATTACAAGCATAACAATAAGGCCAATTATTAAGCCAATTGATGCGCTCATTAATTCGATAAGTCGCAACTCCTTTGAAAAGTTTTTTTTGAATGAAGCCTCGACCTCTTTTGCAGACGCAGCCGCTATTTTTTGACTCACTAGTTGCTCTATATTTAAATCTGCAATAAGGTTCGAAGCATAACTTCTTATAATATTTGGAAACAGGGTCTCCAGTTCGGCCATAAAGACTTTCTTGACAGAACCTATCGTTTTGTCGCCAACAAACATCCCGATAAAAGGCATCTCTTTTTTGAGTTTGTTGCGAAGGAAATCGTCTATATGCTCTTCGATCGAAGGCATGATCTTTTGCAAAATAGAAGGGTCGGTGATTTTTTCTTCAATAGTCTTTAGCGAGAAAAACTGTTCGGCTACGATTTTCCCGGCCTGTGCAGCAATTGCAGATTGTTTTTTTGGCAAAATACCTTGGACCCGGACGCCTAAAATCGATCTCGGCTGGAGTGGGCGGAACAACATTGTAAAGAAAATTTTTATAACAAGCCAGCAGCTAAATGCTGAGGCTAAGGGAATAAGAAATAATTGCCACGCCATGAGACTCGATTAAAACAAAGAGGCTGTCTCAAGAGTCGTCATTGCGAACGTAGTGAAGCAATCTAAAAAAATTTCAGTTCTGCCCTATTAACAGATTGCTTCGGTTGTTCCTTCCTCGCAATGACGATTAACGACTTTTGAGACGGCCTCTTTGCAGGGTGGCTAATGGGGCTCGAACCCACGACCCTCAGAACCACAATCTGATGCTCTAACCAACTGAGCTATAGCCACCGTTTTTAGGGCGACAAAGATATAGAAAAACTTTCTTGTTTTTGGTGGCTTGTTTCTTGCTTTTGGTTGTTGATTTTTGATTGCTGTTGCAGGTATTAAAATTAAGCCAGCGTCTCATGCAAGTAGCAGTACTCGAAGCAGGTAACTGGTCCTAGTAACCAGTAACTAGCAACCAGCAACGATAACCTTTCATCAAAAACATTAGTTAAAAGCCTGAAGGAGTATGAAATGCTCCGTTTTTACGTTATTTTTGGACTATGCTGAAAGCATTAAAATACATGACAAATATGAAAAGATTGCCGATCCTAGTGATGCTTGTAGTTGCAGGAACATTTCTTGCCTTCCAATCCCTTGGTAAAAGCTCAAATCCTCCCTCGAAATACGAAAAAATATTGAGGAATGTTGGGCAGATGCTTACAGAAGCACACTATAGCCCGAAAGATATCAATGACGATTTTTCCAGGAAGATCTTCAAAAAGTTTCTGAACGATCTTGACCCCGATAAAAATATTTTCCTTCAGTCAGACTATGATGCTTTAAAAAAATACGAAACGAAAATTGATGATGAGATTAAAGGAGATGCACCTGTAGAATTCTTCTTAGCAGCCGGCGAAATATTCAATAGGAGAATTGAGGATGCAGCAAAAATGTATAATGCCGTTTTAGATCAACCCTTTGACTTTACGGTCGATGAATCGATCAATCTGGATGCAGACAAGTCAAAAGTTGCCGCAAACGGAACAGATTTGAAGGAAGCATGGAGAAAGCGTCTCAAATACCTTGCATTGGATCGTTATTCTGATATGCTGGAGGTAAGGGAAAAAAATAAAGGCAAAGAAGGGTTTGTTGCAAAGACTGATAACGAATTAGAGAAAGACGCAAGAGAAAAAGTAAGAAGAGCGATGGACAGAACATTTGACCATTATCGGCACAAATTCTCCGATGATGATAAGTTCAGTGTCTTTGTGAATGATATTACTACATCCATGGATCCCCATACGGAATTTTTCCCGCCTGTCGACAAACGTTATTTTGATGAGCAAATGAGCGGTAGTTTTTTCGGGATCGGAGCACAATTAGGTTATGACGACGGGAATATTAAGATCGCAAGCCTGGTGACAGGAACGCCGGCATGGAAATCAGGAGAGATACAGGTTGGCGACATTATTTTGAAAGTAGCCCAGGGCAATAACGAGCCGGTTGATCTCACAGGTTATGTGGTTGAAGATGCGGTAAAACTAATTCGTGGCTCAGAAGGAACAGAAGTCAAGCTCACACTTAAAAAAGCAGATGGTTCTATAAAAACAGTTTCGCTGATCCGTGCAAAGATCGTCCAGGAAGAAACTTTTGCGCGTAGTGCCATTGTAAAGAATGGCTCCGAAAAGATCGGTTATATTTATTTGCCCGAGTTCTATGCCGACTTCGAGCATGTAAATGGTGCACGCTGTTCTGTTGATGTTGCCAATGAAATAAAAAAACTTAAAGAAGAAAAGGTTGACGGCATCATCATGGATCTGCGCAATAATGGTGGCGGTTCATTATATGATGTTGTCCAAATGGCCGGCCTATTTATCGATGAAGGCCCTATTGTGCAGGTGAGAGATCGTGATGGAAAGCAACCACAGGTATTGAAGGATAAGGATCGCTCGGTTTTGTATGACGGCCCTCTCGCTGTCATGGTAAATGAATTCAGTGCCTCAGCTTCTGAAATTTTTGCTGCTGCTATCCAGGATTATAACCGCGGGGTTATTATTGGCAGCACTTCTACATACGGCAAGGGAACTGTGCAAAGGAACATAGGACTTGATTTTGCTTCGAATTTGTTGGGTTCTAACTCCGACCTCGGAACCGTTAAACTGACCCTGCAAAAATTCTATCGCATCACTGGTGGATCAACTCAACTCAAGGGTGTTGCTTCTGATATTGTTTTATCTGACAAATATGAACAACTTAAATTAAGAGAAAAGGATGATCCTGATGCATTGCCCTGGGATGATATCTCAAAAGCAAACTACACACCCTGGAACCCGGGTTATGACATCGGAACAATAAAAAGACTCGAACAGGACCGACTTGCTAACAGTGATGTATTCAAAACCATCGCGGAAAAC
>DASYSW010000433.1:0-2228 GCA_036002905.1 Chitinophagaceae bacterium | reverse complement strand
AAAATCGCCTTTCACTTCGAGATGATCTGGCGCACTTTTCATTACCATGTTCACAGCGCCACCAATGGCATCACCTTCCATATCGGCCGTTAAACTTTTATACACTTCCAATCTTTCCAACATAGCGGCAGGAAAAATATCGAGAGGCACATATCGGTTTTTGTTGTCGGGACTTGGAATTTTCAGTCCATTGACCAACGTATAACTGTAACGTTTGTCCATGCCACGTACAATCGCATATTGTGGATCGCCGTTGCTGTTGCGCTGCACTGTGAGACCTGACATGCGTTGAACTAAGTTGGCCACAGAAAGGTCAGGTAAAAGAGAAATGGATTTTGCCGACATCACGTTTACAACTTGAGGAGAATTTTTCTCTGTGAGACGAGCTTCTGCATCAGAACCACCTTCAGCTTTTCCGGATATAACAATTTCACTTAACGCTTTTGAATCTGCTACCATATTAAAGTCAACTGTAGCTGCTTCTGATTCACTTGTGATCGTAATTATTTTTTCTTGCGTTTGATAACCGATGAAAGATACTTTCAAAGTATATGACCCAGCTGGAACGTTTTTGATGACGTATGTGCCATCTAATCCTGCAAGCGCATAAAGATTTTTGCCCGCATCTAAAAGAACATTTGCACCCGTCAACGGTTCTTTATTCTCATCCAACAATTTTCCTTTAATGGTCGCCGCTATTGCATAGCAACTCATCAGAAGAAAAAAACCCGTAAGTGCAATGTTCTTCATCTCGTTATTTCTTTGCCAATGGAATTCCGTTCGGTGCAATCATCAGATCTTTTCCAGCCAAATCTTCCCATCGATAGAGTTGAAAAGTTTTGTCGGTGGACATTCCCACGAACAATCCTGATTTGAATTGTCCTGGAAAAGAAATGCTCGTCACTTCAGAGCCATCGCTCTGTTGTGTTGATGTAGGAATGATTTTAATGAGTGGATGATCGTGAGGTCCTTTTGTCGTTCCTTCACGCGGATAAACATTGAAGTTATTCCCACCTTGATCTGAAACCAGGATATAACCGGTTCCATCGTTGATTTTATAAATCGAAATGCCTTCGTGATCCTCTGCAAAGTTGGTGGTGGCAAACAACGCGAGTTCTTCATTTCCTTTGCTTGGTTCGGCATAATATTTATGAACACCAACACCTTCATCAGAATAATAGACATATCCCAATTCGTCATCCACAGCAATTGATTCGATTTCTTTTTTGCCACTGTACTTTCCAAACTTGCGTACCAGTGTTGCTTTCACTTGACCCTTACCGTTGTCTTCCAATAAATATTGCCAGATATAACTTCCTTCAGTGGGTCCTGTTTTCCTCCCGACCATCGCGTAGATTTTTTTATCGGTAGGATTTTTATAAAGTGAGATTCCCATCAAGTCGCGGAAGCCATTGCCGGTCTCACCTTCGAACATTTCAATACCTCCATTGTCAATAGACTTCATGTCAGGCAAACTAAAAATGCGCAGTTTATGTGTGAGACGCTCCGTTGCTACGGCAATGTCAGTGGAATGATTATTTAAGATTAATCCATACTCAATGTCAACATTGTTAGGACGTTTCAGTTTTACAGTTTTGTCTGGAATGATTTTTCCGGTGAGATCAAAAACATACAAACCACCGTTTTCATCTTTATCCGTACCTACAATCAAACTCTTAGCGGTGTCGGCAACATTGATCCATAAAGCGGGGTCATCCGTGTCAAACTGGACCTCTTCTGTTACCACAACAGGCTTGATAGAGGCCACAGCAGAAGAGTCATTGGTTGTGGCAACGCTAGCTGATTTGGATTGAGTGCATCGTGCATTAACAAAAGCCAGGACAACTAGTGGAAGTATATTTTTTATCATGTGTTTTTAGAAAAATTTTCGATGCAAAGATGAGCGGGTTTCAGGTGTAGGGTCAACGCTTTTGCGTTATCAAAAAGGCAACAACGGGCTTGAAGAGGCGTTATCAAAAAGGCAACAGAAACATTGGAATCGCTTATAACAAGCTGTTCTCCAATTTCTTGCGAGATGTTACCAATAGATTATTTAATCATTACTCAGAGGCTACCGATGTAACGTATGAGATTATCGCCTTGCTCAAGGTTGAGCTTCTTGCGCAAGCGGTAACGCGCAATGCGAAGGCTGTCCTGCGAAATACCAAGCACCACAGCTATATCTTTTGATGGAACATTTAGTTTGATGAGCGCAGCCAACCTCAGTT
>DASYSW010000432.1:0-3089 GCA_036002905.1 Chitinophagaceae bacterium | reverse complement strand
GTATTTAATTTGGTCCAGTCATTTGTTGAGTCATAAACGAAATTGTTTTGAGCAGCCATTTTCGGAAACCATTTATTGGCTTCATGTACAAAACTGATATGAGCAAGATCGTTCCTCTCGGTGTAAAAAGCGATCACCTTAAATTTTGATGATCCTTTTTGCGCCCGGGTATGTAGAACCGTTATACCCGCAACCGCCAGGAGTATCGCAATAAACGATTTGTACATAGACGTAGCTTATTTGAATATTAATATTACTTAAAAAGTATTGATTTTGTCGATTTGTATTAAAACATGAACGCCTAAATTTGGATAGCCCGGGTCTATAACACAATAAATCCTATTTATGGCTGAAAAAGAATCTGAGCTGTATGCGAGTAAACTGGCCGTTTATGAAAAGCTTATTGCAGCAAACCCTTCGATCGAGCGCAAAGGCGATACTATGCCTTATACTTCTTTAAACGGAAATATGTTTTCCTTTCTTGCCAAAGACGGATCCCTTGGATTCCGACTCTCGACTGAAGAACGGGAAAAATTTACAAACAAGTACAAGTCAGGACCTATGATCCAATATGGAACAGTGTTGAAAGAGTATGTAGTAATCCCTGATCAACTGCTGAATTCGCCGAAAGAATTAAAAAAGTATTTTGAACTCAGCTACGCTTACGCAAAAACACTAAAAGCAAAACCTACTTCAAAAACTAAAGCGGCTACAAAGAAAAAATAAACGGCATTCTATTTCGTCACATTTAGTTTGATCAGTATTGTACTCATCGCGCTGGTAGAGACAGGAGTATCATGACTTGCAGGGCAGCCAGCACTAGTATTGATACCAGGTGCAGCGGCACCGGACAAATACATTAAAGTAACTTCGTCGGTTCCAAAGTAACCTGCTACGGGCTGGTAATTGTAATAAACAGAGCCATTCTCGTTCAATGCTTCACTAACCTGGAAATGTAGTGCCTGTTTGCTCACGCTCAACGAACCTGTCGTTCCGGCAACAAAGGTGAATGTCTCACCCGGAGCAATACTTGCATCAATGGATTTAGTGGGTTGTACAGATGGGATAGATCTTCCCACTTGCTCTTTTTTACAGGAAATCATTAGAACGAACGAAAGCGATAAAGCAGCCGGGTAAACAAATGCCTTTTTCATCTGATTATTTTTTATTTGGTTTTGGCCAGATGCCTTCCTACCGACGGGCAGGCAATTCGTCACAAAATTTTATCACATGAGATAATACCTCAAAGTTTTTTGTGACTCATTTCATAGCCATTTGTTTTAACTAAATCTAACTTTATTTCAAGAGAGTAAAAAATAAATTCGTGCCCGGTACGCAAACAAAGTCTTCACGATGTTTTTATTAATTTGAACACTTTGCCTGTTGTACCTGAAGGTCCCAGGTTATTGCTAACAGTGAGAAAGATCTCGCCATTATTATCCTGCCCAAACCCTTTCAGGAAATACCCGACATCCTCCGGGTGACTCGCAAGATGGATCTCTTCAAAACCCCAATCAGTTTGTCCGGCCGGTGTGCTGATAAAGAGTTCTGCATTGGCCAGAGTGCCGCCTTGTCCAAAACTACCGAAGATATATTTGCCCTCGTATTCTGGTATGGCAGTTCCACGGTACACATTACCACCGATGATAGTTGTTGCCCGACCTCCCTGGGGATTCCCGGCATTGTTCACCACAACCACAGGGTCAATAAGGGGATTATTAAAATTATCCACGGCGGGACAACTGGGTAGTGTTGTTGTGTTGGCTGCAGCATTGAAACAGGCTCGTCCTTCTTTCACATTCCATCCATAATTTCCACCCTTTGTGACAAGATCAATTTCTTCAAAGAGCCCCTGGCCCGCATCGCCAGCAATCAAGTCATGATTACCAGCCATATCAAAGGACATTCGGAAAGGGTTGCGGAATCCATAGGCATAGATCTCATCGAGGCCATCTTTATTGACGAAAGGATTATCACCGGGAATACCATAAGGTGATCCATTATCGACATCGATACGCAAAATATTTCCGAAAAGATTTGCCTCGATATCCTGTCCGTTACCACCAGCATTGGCTGCATACCAGTCATCCACATGACCATCTGCGACATCATTAGCGGATCCACCATCGCCAATTGAAATATATAAGAAGCCATCAGGTCCAAATGCAAGTGTCCCGCCGTTGTGATTGTTTTGGGGGTCATCGAGTTCAAGTAAAATTTTTTCTGAGCCCATGTCGGCAAGATTTGCATCAGAGCCGGAAGTTTGAAATTCTGAGATGCGGCTTAAATTATTAGTATTGCTTGTTCGGGGAGGCAGTTGATAATAAATATAAAATTTGTGATTAGTGGCGAACTGCGGATGAAAAGCCAGCCCCAGCAATCCACGCTCGTCGTAGTTTGGAGTCAACGGAATCATTGTTGATGTAACATCTATGAAAGGGGTTGAAAGTTTATTACCGGTTTGATCAATGATCCAGATTTTCCCAGCCTGGTCAATCACAAACAGACGACCGGTGTTATCGGGAGAAGCAACTACACCAATTGGCGATACAAATCCATCAGCCACCAGCTGCAGGTCGACCTTGGCACTATCCGGTGGGTTATTGTCATTATTGTTGTTGTTGCGGTTGGTACTTTCAGTCTTTTCGCAATTGGTCAACACTATAGCGACGAAAATAAAAATGGAAACAATAGCCAAAAGGTGAGAATGTTTTCTAACAAAGGCGCGAATGATCATTTTCATAATCCAGATTTTAGGAATTAAAAATTCCCCGGAGAAAATGACAATGGCCCGTATGGTTAAGGATGAAGTTAGCAGGCTATTTCAGTAATTAATCGGCAATAGCAGCAATAAGGTTGCTATCCCGGCGTTCAGTTTGAAGTTCCTGAGCAATTACTTTGCCGGAATAAGAACGATATTTCTATACTCAATGGCCTCATGATCGCCCTGGAGCATGATTGGGCCCGCTTCGCCTTCATTACTATTAAGAGCACCTCCGGTGATGCCTGGTATTTCCTGGTTACAAATAATCGTTGTGCCGTTCGCTACTATTGTTACCATTCTTCCGGTCAACGTGATGTCATAACTC
>DASYSW010000431.1:0-2998 GCA_036002905.1 Chitinophagaceae bacterium | reverse complement strand
AGCTTATTAAAAAATGGAACGAGCACCCGGAATCTGACGCTAATATCATCAAAGAAAGCAACGAATGGAACGAGTTTTATTACCAGGCCTATTCCGGCCTGCATTTTCACGATGATCAAAAAAACCGGCTTATTAACCACCTTGACAGGTCCATTCAGATTGTATTGCCGAGCGGTCAGGCTAACATCGGCAGTCGGGTTTTTGAGAATATGATTGCAGATGACAGAAGGGTCGGAAGCTATTTAACAACCGTAAATGTGATAAGTAGCGGTAATATTTCGATCGTTGAATTAAGCCATCATAATTCTGTGGAGCACCCGCACCATTGCCCTCCAAGGTCGATAACTATTCTATTTCGAAATAAGAGGGACGTCAATAGAATGCAACTCCAACTTTCGTGGGATTAAAAAAAATCTTTTTTTTTCGAACTTTTGGAAGAGATTTCCCTCTTAATATAAAAGTCCATTTCAAAAAAAAATTTTATGAGATATGCTATCACGGGAGCCGGGGGTAATATTTCAAAGGTATTGGTGCAAAAATTATTAGACTTTGGTCACGAGGTAATAGTTATAGGTCGAAGTAAAGAGCATTTGGAGGAACTGGTAAAGTCGGGTGCAGATCCGGCTATTGGCACGATAGAAGATGTTGAGTTTGTAAGGAAGGCCTTTGAAGGGGCCGATGCCGTGTACACTATGTGCCCGCCAGTTATTGACACGACTGACATGGCGGGATACTCGGAAAGAATAGGTAAGAATTATAAGGAAAGCATAGAACTTAACAACATTCAGTATGTGGTTAATTTAAGTAGCGTGGGCGCTCACCTCGAAAGGGGAGCGGGGCACATTACCGGTATGAATAGAATGGAGCAAGTACTAAATGGATCAACTGGTGTAAATATCAAACACCTTCGGCCGGTATTTTTTTATACTAACCTGTTTGCGCAACTTGGGTTGATCAGAAATATAGGAGTGATGGGGGCGAATTTCACTCTTGAAAAATTCGCGATGGTTGATCCCGCAGACGTCGCTGTTGTAGCGGCCGAACATTTAAACGAACTGAATTTTACCGGTCACTCTTTTCGTTACATCGCGGGCGAGGAGATAAGCACTGATGAAATTGCCGCTGTTATTGGTGATGCAATAGGAAAACCAGGCCTGAAATGGGCAAAATTTACAGATGAGCAGGCATTCGAAGGTTTCGTCCAGGGAGGTTTTCCTAAAGAAACTGCAATTGAATTTGTGCAAGGGTTTAAAGCGATGCATGAAGGAAAAATCTTTGAAGATTATTGGAAACACTCTCGTCAGTTAGAAAAGACAAAACTTAAGGATTTTGCAAAGACGTTTGCAGCCATTTGGCACGAACACTCTCTCTCGCTGACCCCTTAATCTATTAATTTCAACGTAAGGATTTTTGAAAAATTCCGCAGTATACTTATAACTCCAGCTCAGTTCTAATAAAATCCTTTGCACCTTTTGGCCCGGTAATTTCTAACCAGGCTTCGGTCTTGTTTCCGCTAATTGATAGGGTAAAATTGAAAAAATCACAACAGGCTCTTTCCGTTACCACAAATGTTGCCAGTTCCTCAACAATTAAATCTGACCCCGCAAACCTGTAAGCAAAACCATTTTTCAACTCTTTGGTAAGCAATATTTGTCTTTTCAGACTCGCAATGACGGTTGCTTTTCTTTCTCTGACTTCAGGTGTTGTCAATTTACAGGTAAGCTCCTTTGTCCTGTTTTTTGCGTTGGGGTTGTGATCCAGGCTTGCCATAAATTTAATTGAACTGCAAGTTAGTCGTTTCCCACGGGGACCGGTATCAGTTGTCTTCTTAGGACATCATTTGAGCCAAAATAATTACCTGATTATATTAAACGAGAAAAGTATTGCCGTCACAAATAAAACCGATAGGCCCGTCAAGAAAATGTAGTCGGCTATTTTTTCAAGATTTTTACTCTGTCTTGTTTGCTTTCTCATCGATAGAAATGACAGCAGGCAGCTTAGCATAAATAAAATAATAGCGACGAAGGTAACATCATCAATGGCCGTTTGCTGTGATTTTCCCAGTACTTTCAGCGATGTCAAAAGGAGAAAACAAATACCTAACAGGTTTGATGAAGTATTCAAAATGTGCGGAGACTTGTCCATATTGATCATCGAAAAATTTGACGCCGTTAGTCAGTAATACTTTTGTTGCCGCCGCTTTTTATTTCTAACGGTTTACATGCACTCTGGCCGGTCAATCTCATTCTTGGAGTTGAAAAGTTTCCATATGATATTTTTTCCCAGTCCGTATTGTTAGTTTGTAAATTTTCTTCAATAGAACGCCAACGAGGAACACGCCGGCCGCTAATCCAAGCTGTGTTTTGCTATCTGAAATGGAAAGATCGCTGTCAATAAGGCTGTTTGCAACAATGAGCCCGGCATAACCGGCACCAACCACCCTGAAAAGCCAGCCGCTTTTTATCCAATACCAATGCTGATGTCCGCCTGACCCTGATATCTGGAACTTTCCGTCTTTATAGTCGAGAAGAACTCCTCTTTTCGGGATTGCATACACGTCGGAGACAGAATAACCGGCAATATTATAATAAAATGTATCGGTGGTGAGAAGGTTATACTGGACCACGGTGGGTCGAATGAAGAATGAATCATTATGGATCTCCGTGATCTCACCTTTTTGCCATTCTTTATCTCTTCCCTGGAAAGCGAAGGTCGAACCAACCCAGAAATTCTGCACTGTTATATTTTTTTTCTTAAAAAGCAAAATGGCTTGCTGCGAGTAACTGTTGAAAAAAGAAAATAACAGGATGGAGATAAGAGTTAGTTCCTTCATGCTCCCATAAAAATAGAAGAACAGTTAAGTATTTCTTTACAACAGGTTGTTAATGTTGCCCGCGTTTTAAATTCCGCAAAGACAGGGTGTGCCCTGTCTTTGCATTATCATATCCTCTTTCTATTCTCTTGTTACGACACCACACATTTTAGATGTACTCAGGCG
>DASYSW010000430.1:0-3171 GCA_036002905.1 Chitinophagaceae bacterium | reverse complement strand
CAATATCAAAAAAACGGACAGTGCTACTTACATTGCGCAGGTCGGGCTTCCGATTGATCGGGCGCTGCCCGACAAAGATGATATCAGCTCAAAATGGATGATGAAGGGAGGTAACATATTGACCGGTGAAGTAACAGGTGGACAAAAGCAAATTGAAGAGGCCGACAGGCAAATGCAATTATATATTATGGACTATCAGCGATCGATTATCGCCATACCATTTCAAATGTTGATCACGGACAGAACTAAAGAACCAGACAGCACAAAATGGATTACACGGATCTATTATCCTGTGGTGTAGAGTTTCTAAGGGTTTAAGTTGTCCCGCACATCTCGCAGAGGATCGTAGAATGCGTAAAAAATATTTGCGTACTCTGGCGCATCTGCGGGATTCCGCTAGCGGTTACCGGTCTTTGATTGGTTATAATATCGAATTACCCTTGCGCTGTCATTATTTTTTGCAAGAATAAAAGCGTCTTCACCTGCAATGATGATCTTTCTTATATGCCGAACCTGGCCTTTGATCTGTAAGCCATTGATGTTTTCACAGTCAAAATTGCCGCGGTCCTTGTTGATAAGAATGGTCCCAAAGTCGGCATCATACCTCCCCATTTGAATATTATTGTCATAATAATTTCCCATCAATAAAACGTCGGGCAGATCATCTCCATTTGCATCCACGACGATTGCGTCCCGGTAAGACGTTAACTGGGCTTCCCATGGCAATGCCCGCATCGAAAAATTCAGGCTCCCATCATTTATTAGTATCGCGTTGGCAAAGTAATTGGCCGTATGGACCTGTGCTTCCTCCAGTTTTTTCTCTTCAAAAATTTCATCGATTGATGCTTTCGCAAAATCCTCTGCATACAGGAATTTTTTCTTGATGTTAGGAAGCTGGTGTTGCAATTCGTCCTTGCTGGCAAAGGGTAGCTCTTTTCCATTCACATAATAAGTTACTATCTGCTCCTTTTTCTCGTTGTCATCAAAATCATTATAATACAACCTCACCGGCTCTTCGCCTGATGCTTTTAGCCGACTATTCAAACCCAGGTTGCCGGCGATAAGATCGGTGTCTCCATCATTATCTATATCCACGGGGAGAATAAAATTCCACCACCCCTTTTTCCCGGTGAGCTGCTTTTTGTTAAATTTCCCTTTGTCATTTATAAAAGCAGTGATTCCTCCCCACTCACAAGAAACGATGAGATCTTTGTCACCATCTTTATCTATGTCGCACCAAACAGCATTGGTCACCATACCAATTTGCGACAGCTCTTTTGCATATTTCCCGGTGACATCCATAAATTTCCCTGTACCATCGTTCTGCAGTAAATAAGAATGTGGCATCTCGCCGTAAGTTTGTGGTACTACCCTTCCCCCAATGAAAAGGTCGATAAAGCCATCGCCGTTAAAATCATATGGTACTACACACGAGAAGGTTTCATACAGGTTGGTGAAAGCGTTTTGCAGTTTTGTAAAATGGGCCTTGCCGTCATTCAAATATACCCGGGGCAATAAATGCTCATCGGCTCCAAAGAATTCATTTCCTCCACTGGCTACGATCAGATCGGTGTTCCCATCATTATTTACATCCGCCCATGCAGCATCAACGTCTTCATACATGCTATCGACATACATGGCCGGTTGTTCTGTTCTTATAAATTTTCCGTTGGCCTGTTGTAAATAGACTGCATTGTGAAAACCTCTCGACGAACCGATGAACACATCCTGCAAGCCGTCATGATTGATATCGGCAACAGCAAGCGCGGGTCCTTCAGTAGAGACCATATGCGGGATCAGCGGTTCGCGATTAAATTCAAGAAATGCATTTTCACGGTGGTTGTAATCCAGTTGTACAGACGAAGTAATATCCTCCATCGGCCTCGTTTTGTTAACGTGAAATGAGGTGATTCGCCGGTAATCAAACTGTGGAAGTCCTTTTTGATAGGAAAAATTCAAGGCAGGATGGTCGAGCGCGATGGGCTGATAAGAATTATCCGGCCAAACCAGGAAAGCAGAATCTACTTTTGTTTTGTCAAGCCCGATATGAATGGGCGCTTCCATACTTGACTGGAAGCCTCTCACCGGGTTATTTTCATAAGTCCTGATGCCACCGTTTGCAAACAAAATTATTTTAGCCCCTACAGCATTGATATTTTTTTCCGGTCCTTTTAATTTGATTTCGGCGTACGATCTATCCTTTTTGTCATTGGTTTTGTTTTCATAAACCAGCACAGGGTCATCAATATTATTAACTACTATGTCGAGATCTCCGTCATTGTCAAGATCTGCATACACTGCACCATTTGAAAAAGTGGGCTCGTCATTGCCAATACTATCACCCAGGTCCTGGAAACTCAGATCACCCTTGTTCCTGAAAAATTTGTTGGGAATTTTTATTTGGGGGAACCGGTTGATCAGGTTCATGTCTTTTTCACCCAATTTATTTTCTCCAAGTTTCTGCTGAATCTCTTCATTGGAAATAAAATTCACATAATCCATGTCGTTAAGTCGCTTGGGAATCCCATTTGAAATAAATAAGTCTTTCAACCCATCGTTATCAAAATCCATCCACAATGGCGACCAACTCCAGTCCGTAGCATAGATGCCGGAATATAAACCCACTTCACTAAAAAGACCGTTGCGTTTGTTGTATTGAAGATTATTTCTTGAGTACTGATAGTTATATCCTGCCGCAAGTTTCTGCTGAAATACATCATAGTCATCGTCGCCTAAGGATCTTTTCAATATATACGGATCTGCAGGAAGCATATCGACAGAGATAATTTCGGGGTAACCGTCATTATTTGCGTCAGCCACATCAACACCCATAGAATACCTGCTGGTATGCATCAGATGTTCATCGGTTTGCTCCGAAAATTTTCCATTTTTCTGATTAATATACAAGTAATCATCTTCGTGGAAATCATTGCCGATATACAGATCGGGCCAGCCATCCAGGTTTATGTCTGCAGCAACTACCCCGAGTCCGAAGCTGATCGCTGAACTATTGATTCCTGTTTCTTTTGTTACATCAGTAAAGGCAGTCCCTTCCTTAGCTCCCCCGACGCGGGAGGAAATATCATTCCTGAAAATGCGATCCCCGGAAAGTGCGCTATAGGTTCCCAGGAAATTATTACGTGGAGCAAACGTTCCGTTTTGATGAACAGC
>DASYSW010000429.1:0-9853 GCA_036002905.1 Chitinophagaceae bacterium | reverse complement strand
TAAAAAGTTGAACAGTCGATCGTATAGTTTAATGTCATAGTACTATCTAAGGTTGTATGGTAGGGTATGATCTTTTCGTGAACTGTCGGAGTGGGCGAAGCGTAATTGACAACATTGTAGAAAATGATATTTATCTCACTCTTCGGTCTCGACCATAATACATAAGTTCCAGTAGTGTCTCGTTGATAAATATTTTCCACATTTAAATAGCTTGTATGGGTTGCTGCTAATTCATTTCTGATCATTAAAGGAGGAACAACATTGTTCGTTATCTGGACATTTATTTTTAACTCAACTGGCTTCCATACATTCATGTTTATGATATTCGTGGCTCCTGCAACAATCGGTCCTGAACCAGATGAGGATTCATCATAATAAGGAAAGCCATAATACCGTTCTTCGAGGTAATAGTTTTGTCCGGGTTCCAGCTTATAATTGAATGTCATCGCATAGTCGCCGTTTTGATCAGTATATGCTTCCGCTACTCTCTCGAACAGAGTTCCACCGTCCCAGCCTGGAGCTGGACCAATCTCTTTGATCAATACTATTTGATACCCCCTGATATTGATTCCCCTGATCGAATCTTGAACATGTCCTTTGAGAACAGTCGGGATCCCATCATCATTTTCCTTTTTGCAGGATATACAACTTAGTGCGGCCACGATGCTTGCAATTAAAATTATTGACTTCATATCTCACGGTTTTTGTATCATTAAAAATAGACCGGCAGGTACGCGGTATAAAACTGAATTATGCAAATAGTAAAAATCATGGTTGCAAAAAATGCAAATCGGGACACCCTGCTTCCGCTTTTTGCAACTGAGACAAAGAGTTCACAGAGCGAATCTTTATGAAACTTGTGCCTGTATGCTTGCCTGTCCTAGCTTTACCTGATATCGCAATCTTTTTAATCTTGTTCACATGACACCTTCTTCCGACAATCTCGGGAATAATATACGGGGAATCTGGTGGCTATTATCACGTGAGGATCATACAAAGGACGGGCAACGAAGAGTAGATCCCATTCTAGGCACAGATCCCATTGCCATTCTTGTATATGCAAATGATCATTTCGCTGCCCAGTTCATGAAAAGGGAGAGAAATACTGATGCAATGGCCCAGCTAACGGGCGCAGGACAAAATAATACTTCCGCCATTGGCGGTTACGATGCCTACTTTGGAATTTACCGGGTGAATGAAGGAACCAATAAGGTTGCTCATACACTTGTTGGTTCTATAAATCCGGCCAATATTGGAATGACGGTTTACCGGGATCTCAAAGCAGAAGATGATAAATTAATTATTCAACTTGACACAACAACCCAGGAAGGAGAACCAATTCAACGAACGCTGACCTGGAAAAGGATCAGTTAAAATTTCCTCCACAGCAAGTCTCCCGCATAATGAAAACGATTCGTCGTTACTTACTAAAGACGGTTCATTTATGCGCAGGAGCATATTAATCAACGTCTTCATTTTGTCTTCTTTAATTGCTTATGAACAGATAAAGTTCAATAATATTAGCTCATTGGATAAGGATGATGCCGTGCTCTATATTGGTGTGGAGAACTATATCGAGATATCGGGAATTAATGCCAGGGCAGGCAAGACAGCGTTTAATGTCACGCATAGCGAAATCTCTAAAGTTGAGGGCAACAGATACTTTCTAAGAGTATTTTCGCAAAAACCAGATACACTAAAATTCTATCAAAACGGTCACTTGAGTCTGAAGGAAGTCTTTAGTGTAAACGTGATTCCGTACCCAGTTGCCCGATTAGCAAATTCTAACGACACAATATTATCTGTCGCGCAAATAAAAATCAATCCCTTCTTGTCTGTCGTTATACCAGGTTGTAACCACAAACATGATTTTCAAATTATGTCGTTTAATGCCACCACCATTAGTGCAACGGGCGATTCAATTCTTTTTGAAGGAGCCTACGGGACCAACTAACCAGGCAAATGCTGGTTGCATTTCGGGATTAAGCCCAGCTGACAAAATACTTTTCGAGGACATAGAGTCACCTGGCCTGGCTGCAGAAATCTTAAACTGCCGGATTTGATTATAACAATAAAGTGAATGTGCTCCAATGGCCACCAAGTCATGTGTAATGCGAGCAGGCGTAGTCCTTATCTTTACCGCAATAAGTAAAGTGTCATGTATCAAATACGGCAATGTTCTTTCCTAATCATTGGTTTCATTTTTTCTGTACACGTATCCGCACAAACAGTCCATGAAAATACAGGTTGGTTTGCCTGGTTTAACTCCTATAAATTATCGGGGCATTGGCGTTTGCATTTCGACGGACAAGTAAGGTCGGGTGACAATTGGGAGTACGTAAGAACCATTCTCCTTCGCCCGGGCATCACCTATGCCTTCAACGCAAAAAATAATGTGACGCTTGGTTATGCTTATAGTCTAACACATAACAGGTCCGCGAACGGGTCAAAAACAACAGTCAACGAGAATCGCATCTGGGAGCAGTTTGTTAATACGACAAAGATCGGGCGGGCCTCCCTGGTAAACCGTTTCCGGCTTGAACAAAGATTCATTGACCGGGGAACGGAGAACGTCTTTGCCCAGCGGTTCCGTTATTTCTTGAGGACAATCATACCTTTTGCCAAGCCGAAAAATTCTTTTGACAAAGGATTTTTTTGGGCGCTGCAGGAGGAGGTCTTCCTGAATGTTCAGAACAAGGACAAGATCAACAACAGTCTTTTCGACCAAAACAGGGCATATGCAGCGATCGGCTATCGCCTTAGTCGAAAGATCGACTTAGATGCAGGCTACATGAATCAATATATAAAAGGGATGACAACTAACACTTCGAACAATATTATTCAACTGGCTGTATATACAAGATTCTGAATAATCAGTGGCCACAGGAAAATAGCCCCGTATAACGAATCCCCAATCCCGGTTCATTTGAGTAAATGACTTTCCCGGAATCATACTCAATACCCGTAGCAAGATCTTCTCCAAGAAGTAACGGCCCATCCATATCCGCATGATCAATAAGTGGCAGTAAATGAGCAATGGCAGCGGAACCAATCGTCGATTCATTCATACAACCCACCATAACCTGCATGTTCAGTTCCCTTGCGTTCTTTATCATTCGTAAGGCTGGCGTAATGCCGCTGCATTTGGTAAGTTTTATATTAATGCCATGAAAGTGGCCTTTGCATTTCTCCACATCAGTTTCAAATACACAGGCTTCATCCGCAAATAATGGTAGCGATGACTCTTTAAAGAGTGCCTTCATGCCTTCCCAATTATCTTTTGCCAATGGCTGCTCTATGAATTCAACTCCGAGGTCCTTTAGTTTTGGAATGAGTTTCACCGCGGTCTCAACATCCCAGGCCGCATTGGCATCTACGCGCAACGCAGCGTCCGTATTTTCTCTCAATGCCTTTACAATGGCAATATCATCCGCTGTTCCTACTTTCACTTTGTAGATCGGCCATGGCTTTTCTTTCATCTTGGCAATCATTTTGTCGATGCTGTCGATGCCTATCGTATAATCCGTCAATGGATTTTTCGAAGTATCGCCATTCCAGAATTCATGAAGTTTCTTTCTTTTCATTTTGCTGTACATATCCCACGCGGCCATATCCAGCGCGCAAACCAAAAAAGAATTTTGCGGAAAGAGATGATGCAAATAATGCCAGTAACGGCCCGGATCTGTAAAAGCAAACTTCTCAACAAATGATTTTTTCCGCTCGAGGTCTTCGATCATCTTCTCAACTGGAATGTTGTAATAGCTAATAGCCGGAGCTTCGCCATAACCTTTCCATCCAAAATTTTCCAGTTCGACAATAAATGTGGGTTGATGAGTTTTTGTTCCCTTTGAGATAGTAAAGGGATGACGGAATTTGAGGTCGTATTTCCAATATTTCACCTTCATGGTTTCACGCAAAGGCGCAAAGTTACGCAGAGACGCAAAGACCTTTGCACTTTAGAATTTTCATCCCAAGCGTCTGGCATCGATGTAAAAAACTAACGGCCTGAGTGAGTGATATAGCCCTTCAACTCCTCGTTGAATTCGTTTTGTTTTAGAAGCTCTTCAAGAGAAAGGTGCATTCTGTAGCGCCAATAATACTTTGGAATAGCGGGGACGTTGATCCTTTCCTCATTTGGATTTTGGCGACGCAATTTTTCACTCATTCCTAATATATCCTGCATCTGGAAGATGCTCCACATCGCCGGACAATATAAATGCTGTAACACGACTGCACGATTGACCCATGCTTCACAAAAATAAGGTGCCCCGCCCTGCTGCCCTAAGATATTATTATAAAAATGTTGAGTGCGCGCACGATCCTCTTCCCACCAACCGCGAATGGTACTCATATCATGCGTGGAAGGCGTCACTACAGACAAATATGGAGCATCGTTTGGATGAAAGAATTCCTTTTTTGCATCCTTCGGCATTCTTTGAATTTCCAAACTTAAAATTCCCAATTGTTCCATCACCTCCGGCACGCAATGAGGTACCATACCAAGATCCTCGCCACAGATCAACATATTCGTTGCCCGTTTTAAATAAGGCAGCTTGTGCATGGCTTCCTTTCTCCAAAAATCATCCTGGCGCCGGAAGAAATAATCAACGTAAAGATCTTTTAGTTTCTGTTGTGTGCCCCACTCAAGATATCGGAACGATGAAGTGTTATCCATACCAAAGCGGAAATGAAATTTTTCAGCCTGGGAATTTTCTTCTTCAAACAAGATGACATTTGAAATTAGATCAGACAAACCCTGTCTTATAGCTCTGTTCTCATCGCTATCTTCCAGACTGGCAAAATAATCGTGCACCTGGCGCTGTGTGGCTACTCCCATTTCCAGCTCATAATTGCCCTGCCCGTTAGTAATCACAAATTCTCTTCTCACCCGATCAGCATATCCACCGAAGGTGTGATTAAGAATTTCATCATTGAGGAAAGGTTTGCAATAGCGATAGTAATCAAACCAAATTCCTTTCTCGCCAAATTCTTTTACATCGACAGGTATTGCGGGAACAAAATATCCCATAATGCCATCAACAGCATTCATAGGAATACTCCATATCCGGAAAAAGCCAAGAATATGATCGATACGGAATGCATCGAAGTAATTGCTCATTTGCTCAAACCGCTGTCGCCACCAGGCAAATCCATCCTGCTGCATGCGTTTCCAATTGTACGTGGGGAAACCCCAGTTCTGTCCCTTCACGGCAAAATCATCGGGAGGTGCGCCTGCCTGCATGCACATGTTGTACAATTCAGGCGTCATCCACGCGTCACAACCATAGCGATAAATGCCAATGGGAATATCACCTTTCAGCACGACTCCTTTTTTATGAGCATAATCAGCCGCCTCTTTTAATTGGAGATGCAGGTGATACTGGATAAAATAATGAAGTCCTAACTCCTTAAATGCTTTTGACGAGGCCGAGAGTTTTTCAATATCACGGGGATCATACAAACCGTTTGTGTTCCATTGCTGAAAATCTGAAGTATTGTTTTTATCGCGGAAGTAACAGAAACTGGCGTACGGCACAAGCCAATGTTTATTGTCGTCAAAAAATGATTGATAATCATCAGTGGCAAAACAGTCTGTTCCTGACAATTCATACAATTCCTTCAACATGCCAAGTTTGAGCCTCATCACCTGTTCATAATCCACTTCCGTAAGGTCATTTAACTGCTTTTGTTTTCGTTTCAAAGCACGAAGCTTGTCCGAATGTTCCTTCCCGGCTACTTTTTCGAGATTTACATAGATTGGATGCAGAGCAAAAGCTGAAATAGCCGCATACGGATATGAATCTGTCCACGTATGTGTAGCTGTGGTATCATTTATCGGGAGTACCTGGATCAATTTCAAGCTGACAGTCTTGGCCCAATCAACTAGTAACTTCAGGTCCGTAAACTCGCCAACCCCAAAACTGTTTTTACTTCTCAGGCTAAACACCGGAATTGCAACGCCCGCACCTTTCCAGGTATTGTTTGGCAAATGAGCAAAGCCATCATGTACGATCGTCATCTTCTTTTTCGTTGGCTCGGTGTACAATGAACGATTGTTGCCATTCTCGAAGCGAAGAAATTTCTTTTCCTTTCTATTATAGACAGCATACTTATAGGCAATCGGAAAATTTTCTTCTGAGAGATCCGTCTTAAGTACCCACCAATTGTCCTCTTTGCTCATCAGCAAGGGTACCTCAACAGACCAACTATTTAAGGCTGATGCAGTCCCCGTCAGGCAAAGCACTTCATTTTTTTGAAGCAAGGGCGCCTTTACTTTAAAGATGTGTGTGACATGTTTTACCTCTTTACCTTTCCCCCTTGAAGCAGTACCGTCCAACAGCGTTTTTTGAAATGGAGCCGTAAAGAAGGCATTTTCAAATTCGCCGGCATGATTCCAGGTGTCTATAAATTGCAACTCATTGATTCCATTTTTTCCGAGACTGGCCGTGCGATCGTTTCCAAATTCCGGTATTATTTCTCCATCACTCGTCTTTAAAAGGTATTTGTACCGAAGTTGACCAAGTTTTTTTGGTTTCAACTCAATTGTTGCTACCCAAAACTCGTCATTGAGATAAGTCATGAGCAAGGGGTTCGAAAGGTCATCATTGCCCAGCTCCTCCGTGTTGCCGCTTATTAAAAGACTATGCCCGTACTCGGTATGAAAACGCAAATAGAATTGAACCTTCATCAGCAAGCTTTATAGTTGGTTGGTTAAGAAACGTTGTGTTTTTAGAACACATTAGTCAGCGAAAATAAAAAAAAGCTTCATTGAGTGTGTTTTTTATTTGGCAGGATTTAAAATTGCCCGGACAAAAGACGCCATCCATATTTTTATGATAGCAGAGAAAAATCAAATACCGGGGATAAAACTGGAATTTGAAATTCAATTTCCTACCTTATTTTTGCAACGCCTTGCCACGTTCGGCAGGTTAAACAAAAACTTTAGTACATGCCTCAAAAAAGAAAATATCGCGGCGCCGCATGGCTTGTGTTTTTTATCTCTGCAGCAGCATTAACCTTTGCAATTATCAGCCATTGGCCCTGGCTAACTCTTATCATTCCATTTGTTACAACTTCATTCGTTTGGGCGATGGACATCGTCTGATCTGGCGGACAATAAAACTCTACTGATCATAAATAAAAATCCCTTCTGGATAACAGAAGGGATTAAATTTTGTGATCCTATTAAATGAGGATAATGAGAAATACAATCGCCAGCCACACAAGCAAACCATACAATGACCAACGAACGGTATCAGGACCTACGTCACCCGTCTCTTTTAAGATAAGGCAAATAATCACGCCGATCGGCCCTAATATCAGGCCCAGCAAAAAACCAAGCAGATCCATTGAGCCCATTTCATAAAACTTCTTTTGAACATCGGCCATCGAAACCACTTCGCCCTTCTTCACCATTTTTTTCACCTTATGCTGAAGAACTTTCAATTCTACCTTTTGAACCAGGTTCATTTTCTTACCCGTCATCTCCTTATACTTTTGGGGTGTAAGCTCCAAAAATTGTTTGGCACTCATCATTGATAGTGCATTTGGATTTGGTTCTTTTATAACGACAGTTGTGGATGGTGCAACGACTAAGCTTGTAAAAGCATTGGCAGTGTTAAAGGTCAATACAGCAACGACTCCCAACAAGAGAGTGTACAATGTTTTCATAAACTTTGGTTTTAAAATAAAAAATTTAGACAAAAATAAGGGTGCAGGCAAAAAGAAATCCTTTTTTACACAAAAAACATGTGCACATAAGTGGATTACTCATTATGCAAAGTCGAAAAAAAACGAGTCTTTGTTTAAGACTCGTTGAAAACATTCATCGTTTATCTTCTCATCATGCCACTGGCGGACTTTCCGTTTCTCCGGATATTCCAGATGTCGATTAGTCCAAATGACCCTTTACTTTTTTTGTGCAGATCAACAACAGCAATTGTTTCTTTTACTTCTGTTACCAGTTGGTCTAAACTGCCTTTCTCCATCTTTACAAAAGATGGCTTTACATCCAATTTCATAAATATCTCCTTTTTTAAATTAATAATGCTGAGCTACAGAAGAAAATCGTTAGACTAAAAGCAGGCAAGTAAACTCTTCTTTTTTGTAGATATCATACAATGCTCAATTGCGGTGCAAATTTACGAATGAAAACGGTAATATGCAAGTATAAGCAGGATGATTTATCGAACGGCAGCTTTAAGTTGCCGAAATGCAGATCATATTTAACGAAACGTTTTATAATTAATCACTATCTGTTAAAATAAGAGGAATTTACCTATATATATGAAGCAATTAAAATGGAAAAAGCTCCACATTTCTGGAGAGCTTTTTCGTCTTATAGATAGTAATTCACTTATTTCACTTCTTCGTAAGGAACGTCTTGAACATTATCTCCTGCACCGGCACCGGCGCCCTCGTTCTGATGTCCATTATCGCCGCCCGGTTGCTGTGCTCCCTGTTGCGGACCGCCTGCCTGTTGCCCTGCTTTGTATATTTCCTCGCTTGCAGCTGTCCATGCGTTATTCAATGAAGTCATCGCTGCATCAATACCTGCTATGTCCTGTTTTTTATGAGCCTCTCTTAACTGCTGTGCTGCATTTTCAATAACTGTTTTCTTATCTGCAGGAATTTTATCACCATACTCTTTCAATTGCTTTTCAGTTTGGAAAATTAACGCGTCCGCATTGTTCAATTTGTCGACCTTTTCTTTTTCTGCCTTGTCTGTCGTCTCATTTGCTTTTGCATCATTCTTCATTTTTTCGATCTCGTCTTTCGTCAACCCACTTCCTGCTTCAATGCGGATCTTCTGTTCTTTTCCCGTGCCTTTATCTTTTGCCGTTACATGCAAAATCCCGTTCGCGTCAATATCAAATATCACTTCGATCTGCGGAATACCGCGCGGTGCAGGTGGAATTCCATCCAGGTTGAATATCCCCAAACTCTTATTGTCCTTCGACATCGAACGCTCACCCTGGAGTACGTGTATTTGAACGCCTGGTTGATTATCACTTGCTGTTGAGAATGTTTCTGATTTTTTAGTGGGGATCGTGGTATTGCTCGGGATCAGCGTCGTCATTACACCTCCCAACGTTTCAATACCTAATGAAAGCGGGGTCACATCAAGCAGCAACACGTCTTTCACTTCACCAGTCAATACGGCGCCCTGAATACCCGCACCTACCGCAACCACCTCATCGGGGTTAACTCCTTTATGCGGTTTCTTACCAAAGAATTTTTCAACGATCTCCTGGACCTTCGGAATACGAGTGCTCCCTCCCACCAATATTACTTCATCGATCTTTGATGCCTCATATCCGGCATCTCTTAGCGCCGCTTCACAAGGTTTCAAGCACCTTTCAAATAAATGATCAGCCAACTGCTCAAATTTTGCACGACTCAATTTTTTTACGAGGTGCTTGGGCACACCGTCGACGGCCGTTATATAAGGCAGGTTAACCTCCGTCTCAGATGAAGAACTTAATTCGATCTTGGCCTTTTCGGCAGCGTCTTTCAGGCGCTGCAGAGCCATTGGATCTTTGCGAAGATCAACCGCCTCGTCTTTTTTGAATTCATCGGCCAGCCAATCCATGATCACTTTGTCAAAATCATCACCACCAAGGTGCGTATCACCGTTGGTTGACTTTACTTCAAACACACCGTCGCCTAATTCCAGGACTGAGATATCAAATGTCCCGCCACCGAGGTCAAATACGGCGATATGGTGATCCTTGCCACCTTTATCAAGGCCATATGCAAGTGCGGCAGCAGTGGGTTCATTCACAATTCGACGAACATTTAACCCTGCAATCTCGCCGGCCTCCTTGGTCGCCTGGCGCTGCGCGTCATTAAA
>DASYSW010000428.1:0-5232 GCA_036002905.1 Chitinophagaceae bacterium | reverse complement strand
ACGCAAATAGGTGTTAATGTTTTGAAAGCTGATCAGCTTGTTCGTGATTTCGTTCCAGCGGTATGCGGGGGCGCCAGCATCCCAGTAAAAAATCTGGCCGCGGATTTTTTCATCAACCATTGACATCTTCTTTTTCACCTCCGCCAATTCAGTCGCTGGTTGCTCCTTTCCTGGTGGAGCGGGAACCCTGATCTCAGAGGCGTCACTCAATATAAATGTCCTCCATTGGGCAACAGGTAAACTGGTTTGCACAACGTGCGTGAAATTATTGCCGGTTTGAGAGTTGACATGACCAGCCAGTAAGACTATACTCACAAGCGACAACCCTTTGCAGAAAAAATTGTTGGTAGACATCACAGTAAATTTTAAAGTTAACGATCAGCGGGAGAGAAATGGCCTTAGGTCTTTCTGCTATTGAATAACCTGGCCAAATTTAGAATTGAGAAAGAGAATTCTGTTTTCTCTGCGGCTCAAAAAATTTTCGATAAAGCTCAAATTTGAAATCTTATGTGTGGGAAAGTTGTCCTTTCCTGAATTGTAATGGCGAGCTGCCATAAAAACTTTTAAATAAACGGCTGAAATGGGTGTCGTTCCTGAACCCACTTTCGAAAGCAACATCATGCACAGATTTTTCCGGGCTACATAATAAATGTTTTGCCGCTTCCAGCCTTTTTGCCAACAGCCAGCGACCTGGAGGCATTTTATAGGTTTTATAAAAATCTCTTTTGAACGAGGCCAGGCTTCGGTGACAGAGTCGGGCATATTCTTCCAGTTGCAGGTCATATACAAAGTTGCGCTCCATGATATCCTGTAATTCATCGGCCCGATCAATAAAAAGTTTATAGAGATAACAGGTCAATTCTTTATTGGCGGGATTGATGATAATGTTCAAGAGCAGTTCCCTGAATTTTAATTCAACCAGGTCTTCAGGTGGTTGCTTGCCCGCGGCGAAATATGAAAGTACTGAATCATAAAAAGCGGCCAGAATCTGGTCATGTGCTACTGATAAGATAAGATGGTGTGAAGTTTCAACCGGATCAATCTTTGAAATGATACCTGTCTTTTCATGGATGAATGATCGGAGATAGCTGTCTGGCACATAGAACATCAGCGCACAGAAAAGCTCATCATCAATTTTTTTGATCCCCAGCCCACCTTTTTTGATGAACGCTGTCTGACCCGTGCTGATGATCCAGGATTTTTCCCGACTGAACAACATGTGATTTCCTGTGATCACATAAATAAAACAATTGTGTTCCACCAGGTCCTCAGATTGCGTGAATTCGGGTGGACAATCAATGATCAGAAATAAAAGTTCCTTGCAGGAGAATTGTTTAAAAACCTGGGGATTATCTTTTACAAATTCGTAATGGTTGACCATGGCAAACCCAATTACTTTCTCTATTAAATTTAAAAAAAGATGGCGAGAGATAATTACTTTTTTAAATGGGGATTTGTTTTAATAGCTGTCATTCATCGATCATCAAAATATAGAATAAAAAGAAAAGTCATCGCTCCTGTTACCCCGGGGTCTTTGCTGAGACTTAGACAGATACCAAAATTATAAGGCAAAAGACCCCGGGCGGTTCTCAAGACAACTTAATTACCGGCGGGTGCAGAAGGTTTAGTGAGAATATCGTCATTGCTTACTCCCTTTTTCTTTGATACATTTTCAGTGAGCTTTCCAAAATTCCAGGTCAGTGCAAGTACGGCACCTCTTCTTATTTGTGTATTGATGTTAGTGGTGTAAAAATTCTGATCCTTTGTAACCGTTTTATAATCATGGGTTTTTTCAAAATAGTTCACGGCTCTTAAAGAGATATTGACCTTGTTTTTAAATACCTTGTAATTGACTGCGACATTGTGCCACGTATTGAAAGGATATGTCGTTTGAATCGTTTGCGGATCCTTCCATAAACCAAGATAACTGCTTACCGTGAATTTATCGGTGAATTTATAGCTGGTAAACAGGTTGAAATTACATCCGAACCCGCTGTTGGATTGTGATCGGTCTGTATTGTTTGTTACCGTGCTGTAACGGAGTGAACCGTTCACAAACAAGTTCCATTTTTCTGTGATCTTTGTATTAAAATCTAGGTTCAGGCTGGATTGAAATTCCTCGCCGATATTCAGACTGGTTGTGCTTGTGATCCCGGTTTGTGGATCAAAGAATGAGTATTGGAGTATTTTATTGTCACTGTAACTCCCTTCGACATTGATCCCTGCAAATGTATTTCCTTTAGCAAATCGCACCTGTGCTGAAAGAGCATGTATAGTTTGCGGGCCAAGATTGGGATTGCCATATGAGATATTCAGGGAGTCATTATTATTGACAAATGGATTCAGGTCCCAGATATAAGGCCTCTGCAATCTTTTTGTATATCCAAATACCAGCGTGGTTATCGGGGTAACTCGGTTGGTGAATTGAATGTTTGGAAGTAAGTTGGCATAATCATGCTTTACTTTTGTATTGGATGAAGTAAAATCTCCGTTCACATCGGTATATTCCACGCGGACACCAATCCTGAAACTTGATTTCTTTAGCCTGAGGCTATACATGCTGTAAAAACTTAGCACATTTTGCATGTAGTTAAAATAATCAGTGTTCGAAGGATTGACCTTGTAATTGGAACCCTCATCATATTTCTCAAGACTTTGAAAGTCGGAGTTTGCGCGGCGTAAAATCGCCTTTACCCCTCCTTCGATCTTGCCTTTTTTTAAGGGAATGCTGTTATCTGCCTGGATTGTGTACTGATCGTTCCTTGCATAACTATCATTTATCAAATACCGGTCTGTTCCGGGGTTGTCCTGGAAGCTATTCAGCTTCGAATCGTTCTTACCAAATTCGCCAAGGAACCGCAAGCTGAACTCTCTCTCCTTATTTTTTCTGAAATGCCTGATATAATCAGTTCCCACATTTATTCCCGGGTTGTTGCTCTTGTTATCCAGGTAATAAAGACTCACTGTTGACGGATCCGAAACAAAATCAGTAGTGATCGTTTGATCGCTCGTCGTTTTATTTGACCAGCTATCGATGTTGGTATATATACTGATCGTATTAAGAGTGTCCAGTTCCCAGCTCAATTCTGCATTTCCAAAGCTCCAGTTTGAACTCGTATACTGGTTACCTTCCAGCGTTCTTTGCGAATAGGCGACCGGGTCTGTTGGTACCGTAGTATTGACGTTATATTGTGCAACGGGGTCCGAATAACCCGCACTCAGAAAAACACTGACTCCGAACTTGCCAAATTTTGCATTCCCATTGATGTTATAATTGCTAAGTTTATCGCTTGTCCGGTTAAACGACGAAAGGGTGCCATTGTACCCAACTACTCTTTTCTTTGTGATGATATTGATAATACCGCCCACTCCTTCCGCATCATATTTGGCAGAAGGGCTGGTGATCACCTCTATTTTTGAGATCAGTGCGCCGGGGAAGCCTCTCAGGGCCTCTTTAATATTCCTGGCGAACATGGAAGTTTCCCGTCCATTCAGCAAAACTTTGAAATTGGATTTACCATTCACTTTGATATTGTCTTCTCCATCTACCGTGACGAATGGGGTTCTTCGCAAAATTTCAATAGCCGTTTCTGATTTTGCGGTTGGATCATCGCCGACATTAAATACGATCTTATCATCTGCCTGCTCGATCATCGGCCTCTGTGAGGTTACGACCACTTCTTTCAATACTCCAGACAACCTTGATAATTGAACGGGTTCGATCTGTATATCAACAGGTTTAGGACCGACCGTAATAGTGATCTTTTTTTCAGCAAAACCGGTGTGACTAAACGAAAGAATATAATTTCCTGTGTCTGGT
The DNA here is from genome assembly GCA_036002905.1 of Chitinophagaceae bacterium. Lineage (GTDB taxonomy): Bacteria > Bacteroidota > Bacteroidia > Chitinophagales > Chitinophagaceae > VBAU01. The sequence goes on along the minus strand of DASYSW010000428.1, from coordinate 1,412 downwards.
TTATTTAACTGAAAGTTCCCATTATCCTTTGACAGCGTTGTTTGCAGGGCATTGGAACTATTGACCTTAAGCAGGCGAACGGTTACGAGTGGCAATGGTTTGCTACTATCGGAGACCGTTCCTGATATTTTCATTTTAGTTTGTGAGAATAGATAACCGGGAGTGGCAAATAGAAATATTATCAGGAGGGTGGATAATAAAAAAGTTCTCATGGCTGTTTATTGCTGGTATCGTTTCCGATTCAAAACATAACACTAACGATTTTTTTTGTAAGAAAAGGACTTATGTGATGAGAGGTAGCCAGTAAATGACGTGGGGTAATTCTTTAACGGGCGGACGTTAAAGACAGCGAGTGAACGAAAGCAAAAAACAGTAGAAGCATCTGTATTTATTCCTTTTATTTCGCCCAATCGGGCACGGGCGTATTTGAATCGAAAAGTTCATCGAGGTAATAACCCCGTTTATACAGTTTATTACACGAGTCGCCTATTGGGTACACGCACGGCGCATATAAAGAAACATCACCGGGATACATGATACTTTTAGGATCACCTTTAGGCATCCGGGTTGTGTCATGATCTCTTCCAAGAATGCAATGGCCCATCTCATGAAAAATAAGTGTTTCCAATTGCGTATGGTTTTGCCAGCAATGTATATGAGGGTTTATGTAAATAATTTTTTGAACATCATTACGGAGGGACGTAACATTTGCATATGCGCAGTACATATTGGAAACTGATGAGTCATAACTTATAATCAGGTTATCTACAACTATATTATGCCCTCTTTCAGAAGCCGCAGCAACAAAGCTGTCAACGTATGGTTGAAACTCTGCAGGAATGCTTAATAGAGGAGTAAAGTCGTTTTTATGTGAACACCGGCACAAAAAGAAAAGGCCGACAATCAATAATTTCTTAATCATAGCTTTTCGCAAATGTAATTATTCGTGCTTCACCGACGAGCCTCCGACCAGTTGCCAAATATCAATGACTGGCGTTCAGGACTTGCCTTCGTTGCTCGTTTGCACAAGCAACTACTGCGTCGAAGAGTGCGACCCCGATGGATCGGGGCAGTCTGCAACAAGCGGTTCCATAAAATACTAAAGCTGGTATCAAAAAAGAAAAACCTCCAGTAAATTGGAGGCTTCGCTATCTTCATGTTTGACGTTTGACGTCTCACGACCCTTCGTCAGGCTCAGTGTCTAATAACGATAATGTTCCGGTTTGAATGGACCGTTCTTCGGAATGCCGAGGTAGTCTGCCTGGTCCGTGGTTAACTCATCGAGTTCAACACCAATCTTTGCAAGGTGAAGTCTTGCTACCTTTTCATCGAGATGCTTCGGCAGAACATATACTTTATTCTCGTATTTTTTGTGATTGTTCCACAGCTCGATTTGCGCCAGCACCTGGTTG
>DASYSW010000427.1:0-2562 GCA_036002905.1 Chitinophagaceae bacterium | reverse complement strand
TTTAATGGCCTGCGAAATTCTATAGCCTGGCAGGCAGTCAATAACTCTATCGCCAATATATACTCAAGATTATCCAGCACTTTGTTCAACTTTCTTCCACTGATGCTCCCCATGCTCACATGATCTTCCTGTCCTAACGATGTAGGAATACTGTCGGCGCTTGCGGGGAAACACAGAGTTTTGTTTTCGGTTACCAGCGCCGCAGTTGTGTATTGAGGGATCATAAAGCCGCTGTTCAATCCAACATCTTTCATCAGCAACATTGGCAATCCCCATTTTCCTTCCAATAACAAATAACAACGGCGGTCAGAAATATTTCCTATTTCCGCCGCTGCAAAACAAGCGTAATCAAGCGGCAGAGCCAATAATTGTCCATGAAAATTTCCGCCACTTATTGTATCATTCGAAGAAAAAATAATAGGATTGTCTGTAACAGCATTCAATTCTGTTTCCGTTAACTCTTTTAAATGCAGCCAGGCATTACGACTGGCACCATGCACCTGCGGCATGCAACGAAGAGAATAAGGGTCCTGCACTCTACCGCAATCAACATGGCTTTGCATAATCGCCGAATCTTTCAACAAAAAACGCAGTCGTTGAGCTACCAATTTATTTCCAGCAAATGGACGAAGATTATGCAGTCGTTCATCAAAGGGAGCCTTTGTGCCAGTGAGCGCTTCCAAACTCATGGCGCCGATAATATCTGCAGCCTCCAAACAGTTATGCATTCGCTGCACAGCCTTTGCTGCAAACGCCAGGATAAATTGTGTACCGTTGATAAGTGCAAGTCCCTCTTTGGGTCCAAGCTGTATTGGGGATAATGAAAACTTTTTGAGAAGATCTTTTGTCTTGTACCTGGTGCCTTTATAATCTACCTGTCCCAAACCGATCAATGGCAAAAACAAGTGCGCAAGAGGGGCAAGGTCGCCCGAGGCACCGACACTGCCTTTTTCCGGTACCACGGGATTTACATCGTTATCAATATGCCAGCAGATCCTCTCGACGGTTTCCCGTCTTACCCCACTATAACCCTGTGCCAGTGCCTGGACTTTGGTAATAAGCATCAATTTTGCGATCCCGGGCGGGACCGATTCTCCTACGCCAACACTATGACTCTGTAAAATCTTATGCTGCAGCGTCGCAGTATCTTCTTCTGAAATTTTCGTCGTAGCCAAAATACCAAAGCCGGTATTGACGCCATAAACGGTCTTATTGTTTTCGACAATCTCCTGTACGTGGCGCTGCGAACTGCTTATTTTTTTGATGGCCGCATTGTCCAGGATTCCTTTTGTTTTCCCAGAGCCTATCGCGATGGCTTTTCCGACTGTAAGTCTATCGATCCCGTAATTAAAAATTTGAGGCATAGTTTTAATAAGATGCCTCAAAGTAAATGAATATGCGTCAAATGATGGTACTACAAAAGGTGCCTCGGTTCGTCATCGGGTTTGCGATTGTTACCTGACGACCGACCGCCTTTTCTTCCAATTTCTGCCATATGCTCCCTGTCCTTACTTACAGTTTCCCCGCCCTTGCGACCGGCATTCCGTGCCTCTTCGGATGTAAATTCATGGGCTGTTCCTTTTACATGGGCCGCTTTGCCGCCTTCACGTGCGATCTGGCGTTGCCGGTCCGGATCCATTGAAGCAAAACCACGTGTAGAAGTATTTATCTGCTGCCTGATGCTATCGACATTATCGATGTTATCCAGGTTTTCCCGAGATTGTTCCATACAATGAAATTTTAGGTTTAAATAATTTAGCGTTTTTAAAATTTGCGCTGTGATTGGGAGAACAGTGTCCGTCTTGTAGTGCATTCCCTTAAACTGTATTGCAAGGGATGTAGAATTAATGATCTCAAAAAATCATACCATCATCATTTCCGCTTAAAATGCGTGCGTTTTTAAACAAACTGAGCAAAAAAATTCTTCTCTTATCTTTTTTGAGGAAAATATTTACCCACAGACATGAAATGGGTAAGAAAAATAAAAAACTCTCGACATTCGAAGAAGTTTTGTGACCTGGTTCAATGTTCCTATTTTGGTCAGCATCTGACCGCAAGCGTAGGGATTTATCACTTTACAAATTCAGGATAATAGAGCCCATTACCCGAAATGGAATTCGTCTAATCCGAAAGTTGTTTGACTGCTCCGTCAGGGAGTGCCCTATTGTATATCCTTATTTCATCAATTACGCCATTGAACCAATAGGGAAATTGGACATTATCTTCATCCCTCCCAATAAAAAGATCCTGGCTATTTGAAACAAAGCTAACCGATATGTGCCATGACCATTTTAAATCGCCATTCAAATAGATTTTGGCATCGCTCCCGTCATAAGTAAATGTGAGGTTGTACCATTGCCCTGTTTTGACCAGGGGAGTATCAGCGGCTCCGCCAGCACCCGTAAATCCACCGAAGAATTTTTCGTTGTTTGTATTGAGCGGGTCAGTGCAACTCAAAACAAAGTCTGAAAATCTCAACGCATAAAAACCGTTAACGTTGTCGGGTGTACCCTTCCCGAATATTTGGTTTACGTGACACAGCCCTTGATAATAATCATTAAC
>DASYSW010000426.1:0-6430 GCA_036002905.1 Chitinophagaceae bacterium | reverse complement strand
AAATTACAATGTTTATTGTCAAATGGGTTTTAAGCCACATTCATTATGCACCGGCGTGTATGGTTGAGGTTGCATTCGGCACATTTTGCGATTTCAGCTTTAAATATATGACCAATTATTTTATGAAGTTCAGATGCGGAGCAAATTTTCATAGATTAAGAATTTGGCTTATAAAGGCCACCGAATTCTGGTTACATCCTGCCTTTTCGTCCTTCGTTTTTCGATTAACATTTGCCCGCTTTTCTGTTAAAAAAATATGTGTGGCTGATAGCTGAAAAAGTCAGAAAGCATCTTTTCTATTCTTTAACAAAGATCGGTTTCAATGGCATAGTTTTTCTTTAATAGTACCTGGTTTAATTATTCATTCATTTAAAAATTTTGATTATGAAAAAATTGTTACCCATTTTATCGATCTTATTTATAAGTGCAATACTGATCTCTGCTTGTAGTGGCAAACCTGCTGCTGATCTAAATTCGGGAAAAGTGCTGACATATGTTGATACAGCCGGGCTGGCTGATTTCCAAAAATGGAAGACACAAAATGAATTAAAGGATCCTGCCGTTTATTACAACCAGGGAACTGAGGTTGCAACAAGCCAGCCTGCAAGAAAAACTACCAGGAGTTACAGTTCAGGGAAAAAAACTTCGAATGGTGGAGGTGGAACCTTAAACTCTGTATCGCAATACCCGGCAAAGACAGCAAAAAAAGGCTGGAGCAGAAAAGCGAAAGGGGCCGTGATCGGTGGCGGCGGAGGCGCGATCCTGGGAGCGGTGATCAATAAGAACAACCGGTTAGTAGGCGGTGCAATTGGTGGCGCACTGGGTGCAGGAATTGGTTACGTGATAGGAAATGAATTAGATAAAAAACATGGAAGATAAAATCGAGAACCGGGTCTCTATGAGGCCCGGTTTACTAATTTGTACTGTCAATTTCAATATCATATTTATCTAAAAGACCAACGACCTGTGTCAAAGAAACCTTGCATTTGTTACCGGGCTTATTTCCGGATCAATTGAATAATCATATGAGGTGCAAAGGTCGACTTTTCAAGTATTGTATTTCAAACCTTGCTTTTGTGACTTTGCAATTTTCAAAAGATGAATTCATTAAGTCACAATTGGTAAACTTACCAGCTTCATAATCTCCTTTCACAAGGAGACTTTCTTTGAAGTCAATCCTGTCATAGGTTTTGTCTACAAAATCTGGTTCCATCAAAAAAACTTAAATATTTTATCGATGTACGGGAAAAGAATTGTTGGTCTCGTAGAAAGGTCTCCTGGGATTTTGTCGCATTCTCTCGTCAATTCTTTCAGCCAGCCACTGAAAATATTCTCCCAAAAAAGGATCTGGCTGCTTTTCACGAATGTCCTTGAATAATATCTTGTATTTCTCCCAGGCGAGAGTAACAAATGATCCCAGTGTCTTGTCCACGAGATCGATATTTATCAATCTCTCAGCGACAAGCATTCCGAGCGATTCCATTTGCTGCCCAAACTGGATAATGAATACCTGCTCCTTCAACGGAAGTGCATTTAAATCTTTACTACTTGACGGCATACTGTGCGAGTTGATGAAAAGTATCAGCTCTGCAAATTCGCGCGTTTGAAAGTTCCGCAGCGTTTCTATGGTAAGCCGCTCCCTACGATCACGATTTGCGGTTTGCACCTGGGCAATACCAAAAATCAACGCTATAATGAATGACAACGCGAGTGCCACGTTAGCAATGAGAGTAACGATATCCATCATACAAACTGTGTTGACGATTTTTCCGGACCGCAAAAAATAACGATACGATAAGAGCCCGGGATGGTGATCATTTTTTATGACAACGATTACCAACCACAAAACATACCTGCGTACCGCGCCCTCGCGTAGATCTGGCGAAGCAAGCCAGACAGGTGACAACGCTTTTTAGATTCCCTGTACGTCTCGCGCGACTTGTGCGGTTCCAGTTTCGCCTTGTGCCCGTCAGCTGAGCTTGGCAATATAGCTCGCGCTGTCTTTGAATTTATCAGGGGCCATTTCCACAAAAAAGTTCTTTACCCCACCGGTTTTCGCAGCGGCAAAAAATTCCTTCCAGTCAATCACTCCTTGTCCGACCGGCACTTCTTTTTTGTCAGCTGTCCAGTCGGATAAATGTGATGAGATAAATCTTCCGGGATATTTTTTGAAGTAGTCGGCTGCTTTGTAACCAAGGTTGATAACTTCTGTCTGGAACTGCATTTTTACCAGGTCAGGATCAAAACGTGCCATCAATGCATCGTAGACTAATTGTCCATCGAGCGTTGCGAATTCGAACTCGTGATTATGAAAACCTGCCTGCATTCCTGCTTTCTTTATTTTTTCTGCAGACTTATTCAGTTTATCTGCGGCATCCTGGTAATCCTTTAACGTAGCTGTCTTTGGGAGCCAGAACGTAGAACATATCATTTGAGTAAGTCCCACTTGTTGTGACCACTCAATACGTCCCTCGACATCATCAAATAACTCAGCAGAGCCAAAATGACAACTGGGACAGGTAAGGCCATTGTCGTTTATAATTTTGCGCATGTCGGCAGGCTTCATATCTACGAAAGCTCCAAAACCTATCGTTGCGTATCCTTTTGGTGAGCACATTTCTATGAGCTTATATCCCTGCGATGACATCATTTTTAGTGTGCCCGCAAAATCTTTGCTTAACTGTTCTTTGATGGTCCACGACTGAAAGCCAACGGGAATGTCATTGAAAGCAGCCTTGGCAAATAATTCCTTTGGTAACTGGGATAAAGCCAGTGCAGCGCCGGTGCCAATGGCAGCTTTGGTAATGAATTCTCTTCTGTTTAATTTTTTCATATTAGTATTTTATTTGTCGATTGTTATTACTTCAATAGGTCGGTTTGCCTTCTTATATAGTTGCAGGATCCCATCCCGTTCTGTATTCACGGCTCAGGTATTTATTGGCATCCGATACGTTCGTGATCGAATGGCTGGTTGCGTCATATTTCAAAAGCTTTCCGGATCTCAACGCCACGGCGTACAAATTAATCGCTTCAGTTAAATATTCTGCTTCGGGAAAATTGCCAGGGTACTGTTTACCGGTCTTGCACGCATCTACAAACAAGGATAACGCATCGGTCGTCTTCTGAACCTGGTCTCTTTTATCCGTGCTTGCCTGGGGTTCGTCCATTTTTTTACCTGAAATGATCTTTGGGGCCTGCACATTGAATCCGGCCAATATCTTACCCTTGTCACCAACAAACATCATACCCTCTGCCGGCAATTCTTTGTTATCATTCAATAATTCCAATGGTATCGGCGGCCGCATGCCACCGTCGTACCATACGAGATCAATGGCCGGCCTGGATCCATTTGCGGGATATTTAAATCGTACAGAGCTTGCCATTGGGAATGAAAAGTTGTTTGCTATTTGATACGGGACAGGATCTTTCATGCCGCAAACATGACTAAGATTTGGTTCAACAATCAATGGCGACGTTAATTTGAGTGCGTTAAACACGGTCCACAAACTGTAGTGACCCATGTCGGCCATAGAGCCGCCTCCGAAATCGTACCAGCCACGAAATACCATGTGTGTATAGTCGGGATGATATGGACGTTGCGCTTCGGGCCCTAGCCAAAGATCCCAGTCAAATCCATTTGGAACAGGCGGTGTATCGGTAGGTATATCGGGATATTGCGGCCATACCGGTCGGTTTGTCCAGTTGTGAACTTCTGTAAGTGTTCCGATAGCTCCTCCGTTTATCCACGCCATTACGGTTTCCATCGAACCATTCGAGTCCCACGGTATCAGGTGCGTGATCACCTTACTGTTGCGGGCCGTTTCAATCACCTTCTTCCCTTCAAGCAAACGATTGGACATTGGTTTGTGCATTAAAACATGCTTGCCTTTTTTTATAGCCGCCATACTAAGAACACCATGCAGATGATCGGGTGTCATTATTTTAACCGCATCGAGATCTTTTTCTTTTGCCAGGAGTTCACGCGCGTCTGCATACGCAGTGCAGCCTTTATAGTTTAGTTCAGGATGAACATTCGAATAAAATGTGTCAACGATAGATTTACCATTGTCTCTGCCGCCGGGGATCATGTTATCGCCACCCTGGTTCCAATCTGGGTTTTTAATTGTTTTACGTATTTCATTTCGTAGCCAATCTTTTCCCCAGTCCTTATAGCCGACAGCCTCTTTATTGGGATCGCAGACAGCTACTACATGAAACTGGTTACTCGCCAGTAAGGGCAAAAGTTCACGTATACCTTGCGTTCCCACACCGATATACGCCAGTGTGATCTTGTCACTGGGAGGAATATAATTTTTCCCACCAAGCACATGACGCGGAATAATGGTAAAGCCAATTGCAGAAGTTGCGGCCATTTCAACAAATTTTCTTCTGCTTAACTGCGACCGTTTGGGTGTATTTAAATTGTTTTCGTTTTGAGTGCCAGGAGTTGTAGCATCCTGTTTGGTTTCCTGTTTCATAAGCAATATTTTATCGTTAGAGAAGAGAGACTAATTTACATCATTTGATGAATTAATAACCAGAATAAAAAATAAATTGTCATTCAAAAACTATATGACCAAACAATTCGTAGTCGTGGAAATTTTCATTTGTTACTTTTTGCCATTCCCATGATGATTCGCCGCTGTCGTAATCAATGCGGTAAAAATTCCCACGCCAGCGAGTTCCCTTTTTAGGTGGGATATTGTTCAGAGGTTTAAGCAGTGCATAGGGTATAAAAAATTCAGCGGTCCACGATGCGATTGAGTCTCCATTTTTGTTGATGTGCACTGCATGTTTTGTTTTGCGATTTCCTACATAGTGCCATGGCAACCATCCAAGAAATTTTCCTTTGTTGTTAGGAACCAGGATGGGCAACTCATAGTTAAGAGGTGAAAGCTCATATTCAAAATAGATCGGGGTCGCTTCATCTGGCCAGAAAAAAGCTTCTACTACATCTTCATTCCAGAGATCAAGAAAATCTCCCTGAATTGTTGCAGTTATCTTTTTGTCCTCACAACGATAGAGGCAATAAATGCCCGAATCCGAGTAGAGCATTTTGACCTGCGTTTTGTAAGAAACGTTGCCCGCACCTTTCAACAAATCAAACCATTCCGTATTGTTCCAGTTAGACGCGCCGCCATCTCCCTTTATTTCAAAATCGGCAGTATGCTTAATTTTCAATGTATCGAAGTAAGATCCCCTTTGAGAATTGCACAGGCCGGCAATGTGACCAGCCAAAAAAATCGACGTGTATAAAAAAGTTCTCATTAGTTGGTTTTGTATAAATTTAATCGATCGATAAAAACGAAATCTAAATATCCCAATATCTAATATCTGAATATCCGGGTTCCTAAAAAGGAGACAATTCCTCAGTAGCACTCTATTTCAGATATAGCAATCTGTTTTTGTGAATGCGTAAAATTTATCCTGACACGAGTCGCGGATGTCTTATCAAAGATCAAAGTATTTTCAGTATTTCCTACCAGGTTAGCCGGTCGCTGTTCCCTTATCGCTATATGCATCCATTTGTCACCATTTTGAATTTCAACAGTAAGGCTGTCGGGTACAATGAATAGTTTATTATCAACCACAGGGTAAATTTTTATGCTTGAAATTTCTCGTGGCTGTCCGAAATCTAGCGAGAACCAGTCAGTTTTTTGTGTTGAACCAAGCGTTGTCCAGCGGTTCGTGATCTCAGGGAAATACCACGTCCTTCCATCGATTGCCTGGCAAAGCGAAGTGTCCGGCACTGTATTAATTGAAGCTGATGGCACAGGGTACCCTTTATGCGAGATGTTCAAAGCATAATCCGTTGGTTGTGGAGATGAATGGTTTGAAATAGACGCACCAACAACGATTGCCTGTTTATCTCCAATATTGAATAGTTCGGTTTTTTTTCCATCCACCAATGCCCTCAATCCTTTTCCCATTTTGTACCTGGTTCCATCCCTGTCATAAACTACAGTCAATTTATGGCCATGGTAAAGAACGTCGTCAAGACAGAAGTATTCAATTGAATTATCGACAAGAGGATTCAAAACAAGGGTGTCGCTTTCAGAAGGACGAATACCACAGAGGCCAGTTATAACAAGATTGTTATAAGAGGAATGATTGTAATGGTTACTCCAGTAATAATAGACGATCGGTCCCCCAAGATTCGGGTCATAATTTTCAACCAGGTTTATTTTACCATTAGAGAGATAATGTTGTTGTGTATACAATCGCAAAATTTTTATGTAGTCCGATTTCGTAATAATATCCTGTTTGTAATCATTCAGGAAATTGGCCATGCCCGTGATCGCCTGGCTTGTTTGATAAGGCCAGCTTGGCCCATTCCACTGACTTCCGCGCTGGCCCTCGAAGAAAACAAATTGTTTGAAATAATACTGGTAAGAAGGCTCATTGGTTCTTAACCCAAACTTTCCAAGCA
>DASYSW010000425.1:0-11296 GCA_036002905.1 Chitinophagaceae bacterium | reverse complement strand
CGGAGAAAAATAGTGTCTGCTTTTTGACGGGCAATTTAGCAATGACTCTTTTCACATCATGAACAAAACCCATATCGAGCATTCTGTCCGCTTCATCAAGAACAAAGTATTTTATTTCATTCAATGAAATATGGCGTTGCTGAACAAGATCCAATAAACGACCGGGCGTTGCTACCAAAATATCAACAGGCTGGCGCAATGCATTTACCTGGTTGAATTTTGATACGCCGCCGAAAATCACAAGGGAGTTCAGACCAAGATATCTTCCATAGGCCTTAAAACTTTCATCAATTTGACCGGCAAGCTCGCGGGTTGGAGTTAATATTAAAGTTTGAATATTTCCTCGATTGGTGATGCCTGTCTTCTTTTGCAGATGATCACTTTGTTTCTGCTGAAACAGCAACTGCAAAATTGGGATGGCAAAAGCTGCTGTTTTGCCCGTACCGGTTTGGGCACAAGCCAGCAGGTCACGGTGTTGTAAAATGCCGGGTATAGCCTGCTCCTGCACCGGGGTTGGTTTCGAATATCCCTCATGCTGTATTGCCCTGAGCAATGGCTCAATGAGCTGTAAATCGTTAAATGACACTAGTATAAAATTTAATTAAAAATGTGGTAAGGCTATCATTAACTAAGGACTGATACTTTACCTGCCTTACATTAAGCCATCACGGAATTGAGTGGGATACAAACAAACAGAGAGAGCAATAACGTATAAGAAGGCGAAGATACACTAATAAGCCGAGAATACAACGTTCCTCATTACCGAACAAGATTGAGGGCTCTGGCCTATGGCTGGATTCGACTGCATTTTTTGACAGGTTATTAAAAAAAGGCGATAGGATCATTTGCCAATTTTATTAAAAATTGAAATCCGTCAGGAAGAACAAAATTGAAAGCTTGAACCTCCAAGCCTCACTTTATAAGGTTTGTTATATTGTTTTTCCTTCATTTATTCTATTCTTTTGTATAGTCAAATATCAATTAACCATTAAACTTTAAGAAAATGAAATCGACAATTAAACAAAGCACTGGACAAAGAATCAGTGCTTGCCTTCAAAAACTCTCTATGCTGGTTTTTGTCTCCGGAGCTTTTATGACTGCTCATGGACAGTTAAACGAGAACGACCAGACAGTTGTTGCGCACAAGGGAATCAATAACAGCCAGGCATTTGAAAACGTGGAAATAAGTGGCGATGTTATCTTGTTTCTTACCAATGAAATAAGAAGTGATATTACTCTACAGGGCGACAGCAGGGACATCAATGGAGTGACAACGACAGAAAAGGACAACAAATTGGAAATAAATATCGACAGGAAGAAGACCTCTGCAAAACTTATTGTATACCTCCCGGCTGCAAAGATTCATTCGCTCAAAATTATTGGTGATGCGAAAGTGTTTTCTTCCGGTGATGTCCTTGTTGATGATCTCAAGATAACTTTAAAAGGAAATTCAATCGTCAAAGTATATCACTACGGAAAGCTGACGATTACGCCGGCACAGGGATACGAACTAGGGGATGTTGTGGCATCCTATTGAAAAAGCAAATCGCAATCAACACATGTCCATGTTTTTCGTCGTTGCTGTCGTAAACGTTGTTGTTCACTGCTCACAAGTAAAATCTCATGCCGGGGGCAGGTTATCTGAAACAAACTGAAGATCTACGTCTATCAGGCTCTTTTAAACCCCCGGCTTTTTAATAAAAATGCAGCACTAACAAAAAGTGACAGGCAATTCCAATAAAAGTACCTGAAGTCAGTGTCGACCGGAATAATAAAAAATTCAGCAGCCAGGTATAAAAATGAAGATACTGCTAATACAGTAACAGATCTTTTAATCACCGGATCATAAATAAAGACGGCCAGGACCAGGATCACGACGTTCACAATCAACCAAAACCATGGCTTCATGTAAACCATCCACGATTGAAACCTGATAGGCTCGAGAAACAGATCAGAAATAAAATTCCGCTTAAACGTGATCCCGAGGTTATTGGGAGAAACTTCAGCATGAAGCACTACTAACCAACTCCGTTTTTTAACGTGCAAAAAATAAAGAAAACCGTCCCACCTGTTTTGCAAATAAATACCCGGATTGTCTAAAATGGAATTAGTCCATGCACGGTGGATGATCCCCTTAGTGCTCTCGTTCAAAGGTGGGAAAGAGATTCCCGGGCCATAATACAAGTTATCGATCGTCGCCGTTGTAAAATTGGATTTGAGATAATTCGTATCAAAGCCCCGGTGGTCCCTGATAAATGATGGAAAATAATTTTTTCCTGTTTTTACATAGATCCCCGATAAATCCTGCAAATAAAGTTTGTACTCAGGGTATTTTTTTTCAGAGCGTAAAATATGATTCGAAAAAACCTGGCAACCGATGACCAAACAAAGTGACACCAGAGTTGCAGCAACCACTGACCAGCGTTTTGTCCGTTTTAAAAGGCTGTGGAAATACAAATAAAAGAGTGGCAATGCGCCAGGCACCGCATTTATGCGGACTAAAGAGCCATAAAAAATAAACAAAAAGCAAAAGACTGCTTCAGGCACAGTCATCCGCCGTTTTTCATATTCAGCACGGGCTATGATGCTAAAACCGAATAACCATGATAGCGCCATTTGAGCGTCTCCAATAATGTATCCCAAAAAATTCTGAATGAATGGCGCCAACAATAACCCAACAAAGAAAAAGATTTGATTTCGGCGCGAAGAGAACCAGGTGGTAGCCAGCAAATAAAAGCTCGACCAGAATAAACCCAACTGAAACAGGAGCATGATGGCCGAACCTTTATACAAACTGTTAAAAATACTCCATAAGCCGGCCATGATTGGCGGATGAGAATCTGTATAGTGGTGGCTGATCGATTGGGAATATACATCCAGGGAATCAGGAGACATAAATCCGGGATAGTATGCAACCAGATTTAAGACAAATCCAATGACTGCAAGACAGAGACCCACTATAGACGTACGCACATTTTTGTCAGTACGAATTGCCTTAAAGACGTGCAAGGAATTTTCATTGATAACAGGCATGAAATAAAAGTATTAAAACTTTTATCAATGAAAAGCCGCCTCAGCAAAGGAATTCATTAAACGACAAAGTCAATGATCGGACACAGGAAAATCCTTATTCCGGGTATTAAGCCTGTTTGTCTTTCTTTTGCAAATATTTATCTACAAAAACCTTCCATTTTGTTGATAACACGTTTTGACCGGTACCTCACATTAATTTTACTTTGCGCATTTTAAACCTTAAATGAAGTAGTATGATTTTGAAGACCTATTACAAAACAAAAGAATATTGCAAAGTGAAATTTTCATTTAAAGATGAAAATGCTGACACGGTGCAGATACGCGGATTGAACAGCGATTGGCAAAAATCCATCGTGATGGCGAAAAAGAAGGACGGCAGTTTCACGGCTGATGTGACTTTACCAAAGGATTCAAAGCACCAGTTCAAATATGTGGTAAATGAAACTGAATGGCTCAATGAACCGGAAGCTGACAGCCAGGAACCAAATGAATTCGGCGGCAGTAACAGTGTGATCGTCTTATAATTATTTTTCTAGTGTTCGGAATAGTGCAAGCGGGTCGGACTCAAAAAAGTTCGTAGTGACCACCGCTCTAGCCGTAAGACAATTCGGGAACTTCTTTGTAAACAACCCTGTCATTCGGGTTTTCTTTCTTTAGAAAATCTTTGTCGAGCGGTGTGGCGGTCATATCCTGGGAGGCTACCTGGTAATTAGCAATGTCCAAGATATCCTGTTCAGAGAGGTCTTTATACAACCATGCCTCGGCAAGATCGCCAGGAAGAATTGTTGGCATTCGTTCTTTGCTGTTATGAATTTGCTTCATGAGTGAATTGGCCACAGTCGTGATCAATGCAAACGTGTTTGTGATCATTTTTGCTTCGGCATCAAACCAGGGCTGCCAAACGCCGGCCATGTAAAATTCTTCCTGGTCTTTCATTCGTACCAGGTATGGAAATTTTTCGGGTGTCTTCAACAACTTGCCACTTTTGCCAACAACCTGTACGTGCATCCACTCATAAAATCCAATGGAAGGGATCAGGCATCGTCTTTTTAACGCAGCCTCCTTATACATTTTATTTAATAGCTCTTCACTAGTAGCGTTCAATGTCAGATAGGGTTTGAAATATCGTCCAGTTTCATCCTTGTATCCATTCCTGAATCGCTTCACGTCCTCCGAATTTCTTAAATGAGGAGGAAGAAAACCCCACTGCATTTTCACCCTTTCCGTTTCATGCCCCTTGCCGGTGGGCCGGATGATCGGATAGTCGCCGTAGTCAAATCCTTTATGAATGACAAACTCCTCGTTGAGAAAGGCGACAACCGTCTCAAGTTCTTTGAGTTGATTGTATTCTTCAAGAGTCACTTTTATACTGTTGTAGTAGCACATAATGTTTGAATTAAATGATCTTCTAATTGTCTTCCTAATTCTGCCACCATGCGGCGCAATTTCAAGTCCTGCGGTATGGCTGTCCAGAAGGGAATTCCATGCTGGTTGACTGTTTTTGTGATGTACAATACAGAGCTATCGAGTCTAATTTGATACAGCACTCTTCCGTTGGCGGCTATCGCCTGGCAGCAATATTCCTCTCCTCGGAATTTTATAAAAAATTTTTCACCGAGTATTCTCACCGATGGTTGCCCGGGATTACAAGTTACCATATTTTCAAAAGTTGTTACAAATGCAATTTACTAAATAATTTAGTATAAACCAGCCAAATTTATTAGCCTTGGAGAGCTTATACTAAACTGCGATGCAATAGTTCAGTGATGAACAGGAAGCCAAACGGAGCGTCGCAACGAAAGCCGCTATTAGCAATGCAGCCTGATCCATAAAAATGTCGTTAAAACTTCTCACTGAGCATTTGCCTTTCATACCATCCCTGGAAGAATACTATCATTTTGTGCTAGCTTTAAGCAAAGGGCATAGACATGAAGAAGTTTGGTTTCATATTGATTGTTTTTCCCCTGGCTTTTGTATCAAAAGCGCAACCGGCGGGATGTATCTTCAAATCACCCCAGGTTACTGTCAACTTCGGTAGCGGTAATGTTCCTGATCCAAATAGTTATGGACTGCACAGTTATCAAAGGGTTCCTGGTTCTTGTCCGCAGGATGGATTTTACTCTTTTGCCTCGAGTACGAGTGGATGCTTCAGGGACGATTGGCATACCTTGTCGGGCGACCATTCAGGTGACGGAAATATGCTACTGGTAAATGCCGGCCGCCAAGGAAGTATATTTCTCAACATCCCTATCAAGGGGCTTAAGAGTAACACCATCTATGAACTGTGCCTTTGGCTGGTGAATCTGTGCAAACCTTCCGACAAGTGTCCCTATCCATTGTTGCCAAACTTAAACGTTCGATTGGAAACCCCGGATGGAAATGTGGTTGCAAGCGTTTTTACAGGTGATGTGCCGAGAGTCCCTGAGCCACGATGGGCACCGTATCGTACCTACTTTACAACGCCCGCTTCTGCATCGACACTGAGGTTGATCATGAGCGACAACCACCCAAGTGGATGTGGAAATGATTTTGCCTTAGACGATATTACATTCCGCGAATGTGTGAAACAAACGGCGCAGGTGACTTCGCGTCCAAAAACCACAACTACAAAACAAGCGACTACATCAAAACCACCACTCAAAAAGACTACAAATCCGAAGGAAAAAAAAGTGAAAGTGACCCCGGTTATAACCCGGACATCCGATTCGACGTCAACAAAAACGACGGTTGTGCAGCAAGCACAGAAAATTCCAACTGCACCTGCAATCTTAAGGACGAGGGAAAATGCGCTGGTCAGGAGAATTGAGGCAGCAGAGGGCCAGATCAAGATGGAGATATATGACAATGGCCAAATTGACGGTGATTCGGTCAGCATCTATCACAACAACAGTTTGATTAAATCGCACATGCGGCTTTCTCAAAAACCGATAACAGTTACCATTACTGTAGATCCATCTCAACCACATCATGAGATCATTATGGTTGCTGATAATTTAGGTACAATCCCGCCGAATACTTCAGTGATGATCATTACGACAGCAACCAACCGTTATGAACTTTTTATTTCGTCAAGTGAGCAGAAGAACGCGAAGGTGGTTTTTGATTTGAAGAAATGAGTTTACTATTCCTTTTCAACTTCGCTATAAAACGGGCAAATCGCTGCTTTCTTCGTCTGGTTGTGGTAGAATCTTCTCATATATGGGAATCTACTTGTCTGTTTAAGCGGGATAGAACTTGCATGAATGTTGTGGAACAGAACTTACCTGAACAAGGATAATTACATTCCATAATCAACTCCCAATGCCCCAACTGCGAGATATTGACACACCTATTCTATTGGAAATGCTCGTGCGACATACCGGAATGTTGACTGAATTAATCAAAGGAAAGGAATTTGGAATTGAATATAATACCCTGAAGAATTTTGTCAAGGAAATTCAACGCGAAATTGAGACAAGGGGGAGACCAAAGGTTGCCGATACCATCAAGTTTTTAAAAGATAAGGTTTAATGGTTAATGGGATTAGGAGGCCTCACTAGAGTGAGGCTTTTTTATTGGGTTGGTCTAACAGATACCACTCTCAACAAATAATATCTGTTTACCTTTAGAATCACACAGCCTCGTTAAACCAAAATAAACGGAGGGGAAAGTGATAAAAAACCTGCTTGTCGCATTTGCCATTGCATCAAATTTGCCCGTATTTGCTCAGCATGAAGAGCATCATCCACAAGCAAAGCAAAGTATGACGACAGATGTTGAGCCACAACCGCTGCTGGCGCAGGCTATCCGGTTGAAGGATGCTTTGTCTTTTTTGGGAAGCTCTATAACAAAGGAAGATGAGAAGCAATTAATGTCTTTGCAACATCAGGCGTTAACACGGCAAACGTCGAAACGCGTGCAGGAAATACTCGATCCTTATTGCCTGGCCATCATAAATATCAATCCCGAATCAAGAGTCAAAGTATTAAGAGGTCCGGCAAATCCAAAATTGATCCAAAATGGTTGGGTCAGTTATCTTGTAAAAGTGAATAATGATGCGGGTGTCACTTCGCAGTTGCAGGTCGAAAGCCCCAATACCGCAACACCTTTGTATGCTCCTTCCAATGATCCACGCGTGGATGAGAAAAAAATATTGACACAGGGACAGGTTACCAATCGTTTTCTCGAAATGCAGATCTACCGGAACCCGCCCATGCTTCCGAATCTCTCGGGATTGAAACTTGAATACGCCATTTTACAGATCTATTGTAAAGATGAAGGTCAGCGCGAAGTGGAAATAGGATTCAATGTGGGACAGGGAACGCAGGACATTGGATTCCGCAATACGATAAACATTTTGTTTAAGAGTATCCCTTCTGTCAAAGTGACCTTACACGTAAAAGATGATGATGGATCTCCTTCCATGGCTTCGTTCCTGATCACAGATGGCATTGAACGTATACTTGATGATAGTGTGCAGACGATCGCTAACGCCGACTTTCGCCTGGCTGCGGCGCAGGAAGATCTGAGACTGTCGCTAAAAACTTATAAGGTTCCTCAATCACTCATAGGAATATATCCGTTGCCGGGACGAAGAGTGGCGGCGTATGATGAATATCCAGATTTCTTCTTTCAACCGCAGATATATCGGCAGGACGGCGAGCACGTGGTGTTACCTCCCGGCAAATACAATGTCACTATTGATCGCGGACCAGAGTACACTCCTCAAAAAATGCAATTGACGGTGCCTGCCAATGTAAAAGAGTATTCTGCTTCCTTTCAATTAAAGCGATGGTTAAATATGTCGAAACTCGGATGGTATTGTGCAGATCATCATGTTCATGCGGCAGGCTGCAGTCATTATGATAGTCCTGAAGAAGGGGTAAAGCCACTCGACATGTGGCGGCAACAGGTCGGTGAAGGTCTGAACGTCGCGGCTGTGCTGGCCTGGGGCCCCAGTTGGTATCATCAAAAAACTTTTTTTACAGGAAAAGACGATCCGCTTTCGACAAGCAAAAACATATTGAGGAATGACGTCGAAGTTTCGGGCTTCCCTTCGTCGCATGCAGGTCACATCGTTCTATTGAGACTTAAAGAAGATGATTATCCGGGTACAACCCTGATCGAACAATGGCCCAGCTGGACCTTGCCGGTATTCAAATGGGCGAAATCACAGAATGCAGTCACAGGGTATGCTCATTCAGGCTGGGGATTGGAACCAACAACACCTACAGATGATTTACCAAATTATGTTTTACCCAAGATGGACGGTATCGGGGCGAATGAATACATCGTTACTGTAACACAAAATGTAGTTGATTTTTTTAGCCTTGGCGATACACCTGCACCATGGGAATTGAATATGTGGTATCATACACTCAATTGCGGATTCACGACGCGGCTAAGCGGTGAAACTGATTTTCCCTGCATATTTGACGAACGCGTTGGGATGGCGAGGAGTTATTTCAAACCTGAAGGCAGTCTATCTTATGATAGCTATGTTGATGCAATTAAAAAAGGTCGCTCTTATGTAACCGATGGAAATTCGCACATCATCGATTTTTCAGTGAATGGATTGGAAGCAGGAACAAAGGACAGCAGGCTTGATCTCAAATCGCCGGCGCCAGTTCAGATCACGGCGAAGGTGATTGCTAATCTTCCGGAACAGCAAGACCAGGCAGGGGCCAGCATTGCCGAGAGAGGCGTCGCCGCCCAACCATACTGGCATATTGAACGGGCACGCATTGGAAAGACCAGGAAAGTTCGGGTAGAGCTTATTGTAAACGGCTACGCTGTTGACACCACTGAAATTGTTGCCGATGGTAAATGGAAGGACATTAAATTTAGTTACCCGGTGACTCATTCATCATGGATCGCATTGAGAGTGTATCCAAGTTCACATACCAATCCTGTTTTTGTTATTATCGATGGTAAACCCATCCGCGAACGAAAAAGTGCAGAATGGTGCAGGGCTGCAGTTGACCGATGCTGGAAAATGAAGCAGGGTAATATTCGTTCGGAAGAACGTGCTGCTGCCGGAGCGGCCTATGATGATGCCCGCAAGGTTTATGATAAGATCATCCAAGAAGCTTCGCAGTAATTATGTGGCATGCAGTGAAGCCAAAAGTTCGGGATAACTGCTTTTTTTCTTGATAAAAAAAGTAACAAAAAAATCAAGGCAAATCTGATTGCTGCGCCAGATTTGCCAGGCCAACTCACAAGTTACAGAACTACTGAATTGATCATTCACAACGATCCGTTACTTTCCCTTAAGACTGCTGTTCACTACTCTCTAACAGCGACTTTCTGAACGTGATAGCTCAATCACGCAAATGCTGCAGGCGCTGGAAGCCTCTTTCTATACAATTAAATTCCCACCTAAAAGTTACTCGCATAATCCATTTTAGTAACCCGGTCAGCATCGGGTGCTCAACCTAGACAATTCATACCGTCCCGCTTGCTATTCCTTGCAAAGTGATCAACGCAGTGATCGAGCTAACCGCCGATTACTTTCTTTGCACAAGTAAAGAAAGTAAACAATGCGCGTCATCTCATTAACCGCATCCGATAGGCATTGATAGCAGTAATACCTAATTTTTTGATGAGCTTATTGTTAACGACAATGCCCACAGGTGCACCAATGGCCGGTATCAACTGCGCCATTTTTGCAAGATCAATATAATCCCTGTATTCCTGCTGAAAATTTCTCCAGTCAAACTCGTTAATATCCATTGGAAGTTCCAGGCTTTTTTTATCCCAATCAGTCATTTTCAAATAAACATTTCTACGATGCTCATGGCTGGAAAATGCCAGCTCAAAAATATGCAGCATGTATACCCTTTCTTTGTAATCATCTACATCAAACCCATAGAGCGTAGCTATCTCAAACAACAATTTTATTTTGATACCGACCAGGATAGGAAAATCGGCAAGCCCCAGCAATAGACCACCCGCACCGGTAATGCCTCCTTCGATGGCAGCCGTTTTTCTATATACCTCCACCTTGTCCAATACCAATTGTTCTCTCACCTGTAATGAGGCATTCAGAAATGGCCGTCCAGTCGTATGCCGGGCACCAAATAAAACTCCCCTGATCATTTGTTTAATGGCAACGGTAATGGCCTTATGAACTTTCTCCGGGATCCAGTTATTGATCTTCGTTTGAAATTTTTTCGACAGGTTGTTAAAAAATGAAGGCTTGCGCATCATTTGTTGTTGCCACGCGTGCAGTTCAGAAGATATCTGTACGACATAAGGATCCATACCAGCGTATAAAGCAAATTTAGTTCCCGTGCTCAACCTGCAAACCTCGTAAATCAGATGCCACGATCATTTTTGCAGAAGATGCCTGAACTGCCCAAAAATTCCGGATTTATAGAAGCATCGGAAGACGTAATGATTGTTTCCCTTGTCGTGTTCATAACGACTATTAATGCAGTCGGAATGACCAGGCACTTCAGGAGGCACAAAACAAATTTGTAACTTTCTTCAAGGGAGCAGGAAGGATGGTAATAATTCTTTGCACTGCTTTGAATTTGATAACAATCAAAATACGATCAATGAAACGTGCATTGGTATTAAGCGGAGGAGGTGCAAAAGGCGCTTTTCAAGTAGGAGCGCTCGAATACATCCGCGAAAATAAACCCACATTTTTCGATTTCAGCATCATTGCCGGCGTTTCGGTAGGCTCACTAAATGCCGTGATGCTCGCACAGAACAAATTTGCCGAACTGCAAAAATTGTGGACGGAGATCAGCAATGGAAAAGTTTATACAGGCACCATGCCACAAGGTTTTTTTGAATATCTGTGGCTGGTGATCAAGATCCTCTTCGGCGCAAGGTCGATCCTGGGAATCGGGCCGTTGATGCAGCAAATCGAAAATGATGTGGACCTTGCTGACATAAAGGTTGATTATCGCTGTGGCTTCGTTTCACTTGTGACCGGGGAATATATTCCCTGCAAGCATACTGACTTTGGGAATGATAATGAAAATTTCCGAAAGGCAATTCTTGCGTCTTCAAGCATGCCGATAATTTGGGAACCTGTTAAGGATGTAAAAGTCCACGCCGAAGTATACCAGCAACTTGTCGACGGTGGTGTCAGGAACGTAAGTCCCTTGAAAGATGTGATCGTTGATAACCCTGACGAAATTATCATCATCAACTGCAGTACAAAAAATTTACAGGAAGACTCATAGGCCGGAAAAAATATCTTTAGGATTGCAGAGCGTTCCCTCGTAGATATCAGTATCAATGAAATTTTCAAGGGAGATATTGAAGAGTT
>DASYSW010000424.1:0-4519 GCA_036002905.1 Chitinophagaceae bacterium | reverse complement strand
ACCGGAAAATTGGTGGATAAGTGCAAAACCCGGCGCAGGCGAAGAAGCACTTTCTTCAGTTTTCATTGACGCAATTGAAGATTCAGATCTTTTGTTGGTCGATAAAGCAGGCCACATCTCTTTGATGCAAAAAATTCCCTTATATGCATCTTCCTTTCTTACCGGCATCCAGAAACGTAGCGAAGCGAAAGAGAAACGAATCGTGCACTCACTCGCCTCTACCGCCGAAGAACGTTATAATGAGTTTATAAAAACCTATCCCTCCATCGCTCAAAGAGTTCCCCAGCACATGCTGGCTTCTTATCTTGGCATTACACCCGAAACAGTGAGCCGTATCCGGCGCAAAGCCCTTTCAAAAAAATAGTCTCGTTTTTTCGCTTCTTGACCTATGTCAATGTAAACGCCTTCACACGCAAATAGCTTTGCTGTATTAAACATTGTCAAATGAAAAATATAAATACAGCAGCATTAGTCAGCCGGGACAGAAACAATAGCCAGGCCTGGTTCAAACAGTGGTTCGATTCTTCCTTTTACCATCAGTTATATGCCAACAGGAATGAAAAAGAGGCAGCGTCATTCATTGAGGCATTAATAAATGAACTGCGGCCTGCGACAAATTCCAGGATGCTCGATCTCGGTTGCGGCAATGGCCGTCATAGCAAATACCTGGGATCGAAGGGTTTTGATGTAACGGGGTTAGACCTGGCTTCTTCTTCGATACGGCAGGCAAAAAGATCGGAAACTGAAAAATTGCATTTTTACTGCCATGATATGCGGATGCCTTTCGGAAGGAATACGTTTGATTATGTCTTCAACTTCTTCACCAGCTTTGGCTACTTTGATGATCCCTCTCAGGATCGCAAGGTTGTCACTAACATTTATTCAGCCCTGAAACCGGGCGGAACATTGGTAATGGACTACATCAACTCGGTTCATTCTGAAAAGAAACTGGTAGCTGCTGAAAAAAAGGAAATAGACGGTCTCATCTACGACATTACCCGCTGGACCACGGACACTCATTTTTTCAAGAAGATCAGGATAGAAAACATAGGACTTGGCGAACCTGTTGAACATATTGAACGGGTAAAAAAATTCAGTGCCGATGACCTTAAGGACCTGTTTGCTCACTGTGGGCTCCAACTTGAAAGCGTGTATGGTGATTATTTTTTGAATGAATATGACGTTCAAACTTCTCCAAGATTAATTCTAATTGCTAAAAAAATAAGTAAATGAAAAAGGACAACACGATCAACAGAAGAGAAACGATTGCATTACTTGCGTCAGGTTTATTCAGCCTGCATGACTTAAATAATTTTAATTACAATACAATTTCAACAAACAGAAAATCATCAAAGAAAATGAAGAGTGCATCAAATAATAGTGGAGCCGCGATGAAAACAATTGGCATTATCGGCGGCATTGGCCCGCAAGCGACGGTCGATCTTGAAATGCGAATTCATAAAGTTGCCCAGCAGGTTTTACCACAGGCACAAAACGGTGGCTATCCACCCATGATCGTAGAATATTATCGTCATCCGCCAATAGTGGTGAACGAGAATAATTTTCCTGTTTTCCCGTTGCAAATTGATCCGCGCTTGCTGGCAGTAGCAAAAAACCTGGGGACAATGTCAGATTTTCTTGTCTTGCCCACGAATGGAGTTCATCGCTTTCAAAATGAGATAGAAAGCGCTTCGGGTCGAAAATTGTTAAGCATTATCGACGCAACGATGGATGAAGTGAAAAAGAGACAATGGAAAAAGGTAGGTGTACTTGGCCTGATGACATTGGAAATATATACCCGGCGGCTGACTGAGATGGGTATTCCATTTGAGACTGTCAGTGACGATTTGCAAAAGAAAATAGACAAAACGATATTCAGCGTGATGGAGGGCCGGGACGATGAGAATGATCGCGCAATAATGTTAGAAGCCCTCACTGAACTGCGTAATAAAAACGTGGATGGTATCATACCCGGATGTACAGAGATCCCATTAATACTTGGGAAAGAAATGGATGCCTCCGATTTGGTAAACCCGGTACAATTACTGGCAGAAGCGGCCGTAAAATTTGCGATGAGCTGATTTTGGGACACAATATGGAGGCTCGGGATCAATCCCGATAATTCGGGACGGAGTCACAAAAAATATCGTTCTCATGCCGGGCTTGATCCGGCATCTTCTTACAAAAGTTCATGATACCACCGGACGTTCGTGATTTAGAAAATGATTTTATCTTGCCTGTGCCAATCATGATCAACAGTGCAAGCCAAAGAGATTACCCCGCAATCATTGAGCTGTGGGAACTTTCAGTGCGGGCATCTCATTTATTCTTACCCGAAGATTATTTACAGAAAATAAAAAATTTGCTTCCGTCGATCCTACCTGCTGTAAAATTGTTTGTTCATCTGGACAGGGATCAAAAAACAATTACGGCGTTTCTTGGGGTGCGCGACGAAAAGATAGAGATGCTGTTTATTCACCCTGACAAAAGAGGCCTGGGCATTGGAAGTATGCTGAACAAATTTGCGATCGACCAATTAAACGCTTGCAAAGTAGATGTAAATGAACAGAATGAGCAAGCTGTTGCCTTTTATAAAAAGCTAGGATACAAAGTTGTTGGAAGAACTGAAATGGATGGTTTGGGAAAACCGTTTCCGATCTTACAAATGGAGTACGTCAAATAATTTAGTCCCGCGAATATTTTTTGCAAACTAGTCGCGCTAAGGATTTATACTCCCGATTTCGAATTAACAAATTTTTCCTACCTTTTTAATCCAAAACAATTGCTATGAGAAGACTTATAAACCTGTCGCTGCTTTCAGCGTCATTAATCATTTTCTGCACAAACACTATTTTTTCCCAGGTTACAACGGCTACTCTAAGCGGGATCGTAAAAAACAAAAAGAATGAAGGTTTGTCCAACGCGACGGTGAACGTCCAGTTTGTCGAAGCCGGTATTCAGCTCACTGTCTTAGCCAACGTCGACGGACGATTTACCATCCCAAATCTGAGGGTTGGAGGTCCTTATAAAATATCTGCATCCTCTGTCAATTACCAGGCCGGATCACTCGATAATGTTTTCCTCGAATTGGGCCAGAATAATTTTGTTGAACTTGCGCTTGAAGAAAACGCAAGGGAATTGTCGGGTGTAGTTGTAACCGCTACTTCCAGCCAGGCAGCCAATAAAAAAACGGGTGCGTCAACAAATATCAGCAATCGGCTGATCACTGATCTCCCTACTATTTCAAGATCTGCGGACGATTATCTCCGAATAACACCATCGGCCTCTCCTACTTATAATGGAATGTCCTTTGCCGGCCGCAATGGGCAGTACAATAATTTTTCTCTTGACGGAGCAGTCTTCAATAATCCTTTTGGGCTCGATGCACCTACTCCGGGTGGACAAAGTAATGCTCAACCTATTTCGCTGGATGCAATTGATCAAATACAGGTAAACCTTGCACCTTATGATCTAACGCAGGCAGGATTTACGGGAGCAGGAGTAAATACCGTTACCAAATCAGGAACGAACACTACCCATGGAACAGTGTTCGGTTTTTTCAGAAATGACGCATTAACCGGAAAAAATGTTTCGGGAACTAAGCTGGTCGTTCCGACGCTGAAAGATGTGCAGGCAGGGTTTTCTCTCGGCGGTCCGATCATAAAAAATAAACTTTTCTATTTCGCTAATTTTGAAACACAACAGCGGCAAGATGAAGCAACCAGTTATGTAGCACTTAACTCAACCAATAGTGGTAAATCCAATACCACACGGGTGCTTGAATCAGACTTGCAGGATGTGAGCAGCATTTTAAAACAGCGCTTCAATTATGAAACGGGTCCTTACCAGGGATTTACTCATGACCAGGTAAGTTATAAATGGCTGGCGAAACTTGACTGGAACATAAACAATGTACACAAGCTCACGTTTACCTACAATGGTTTGAATGCATATCTCGATAAACCTGCACATCCAAGTGCAATTGGGCGTCGCGGGCCCGACTATTACACCCTTCAGTTCGAAAACTCCGGTTACCGGATCGTGAATAAACTAAACTCTTTCAACGCAGAACTTAAGTCAAATTTCAACAGCAAGTACGCTAACAAGCTTCGGCTCGTTTATACCTCCTTCAGAGATCATCGTGAGCCCTTCTCCACTCCATTCCCTGTTGTAAATATTGACAAAAATGGAATGCGTTATATTATTGCCGGCCATGAGCCATTTTCCATTCACAATATCCTAAACCAGGATGCCTTCCAGGTAACAGATAATTTCAATATTTTTCTGAATAAGCACAGCTTAACACTCGGTGCTACCTTCGAATCATTCAAGTTTGCGAACTCCTTCAATCTTGTAGGATATGGTCCTGCTATTTTCTATGATGGTGATATCCAGCTTTTCAAGGACAGCATCCCGGTCGGTGGGCAGTATGTATTTAATTTTGGACCTGGTACAGGTTACCCATTAGATGCCGATGTAAATTTTGCAAAAAATCACGCAGCCTCGGGAGAGTTCACGT
>DASYSW010000423.1:0-3084 GCA_036002905.1 Chitinophagaceae bacterium | reverse complement strand
GCCCTCTGTTACGCCACTAACTGATGACAAGCATCCAACAACCGGCAGCACCCAAATGAATTACCATTTTATTACTATAGAGGGGAACATAGGAGCGGGAAAGACAACATTGGCTCATCTGCTTGCCCGCCATTTTAATGCAAGGCTGGTGCTGGAGGAATTTGCTGACAATCCATTTCTTTCTAAGTTCTACGAAAACCAGCGCCAGTTTGCATTTCCCTTAGAGCTTTTTTTCATGGCGGAACGTTTTAAACAACTAAAAGAGCTGATACAGCAGAAAGACCTTTTCCAGAATATCACTGTGTGTGATTATCTTTTTACCAAGTGCCTCCTGTTTGCAAAAGTTACCCTGCCCGATGATGAGTTTCGTTTGTATCAGCGGTTATTTGAAATTATTCACCAGCAATTGATACAGCCAGACATCCTGATCTACCTGCATGCTCCTGTCGCCAAGCTCCAGGCAAATATTAAAAGGCGTAATCGACCCTATGAACAAAATATCCCTGACCAGTATTTGTTCAATATCCAGGAAACGTATACCCACTATATCAAACAGCATAACGTGAAAACCATTTTCGTGGATGCATCAAATGCTGATTTCCTGGGAAATGAAAAACATTTGAGGGTCATTACAGACGCATTGGAGAAAGATTACGATGAAGGAGCTCATTATTTTGCACTGCCATAATCTGCTTTGTAAGTTTTATTTTTGCACTGGCTGTGGAAATACATAAAGCTTGTAACAGCTTGCCGCGATCTCAGCGTGCAAATCTCAGCCAGTAATTTTTATACATGTCAGCTACAACCAGGGATCCATTCGCGGCAGTCCGGATCAAAGAATTCAAAAATTTAGTGGTTGGAAGATTTGTCTTCATCATCGCCTTGCGCATGATGACGACCCTGGTGGGATGGTGGATATACCAACTAACAAATGCTGCGTTTGCCATTGGCTTGGTTGGTTTATCAGAGGTTATACCTGCCGTTTCATTTGCGTTGTATGCAGGACACGTGATTGATATAAGCGAGAAAAGATGGATGCTTTTGCGGGGCGTCCTGTTTTATTTGGCGGCCGCAAGCACGTTACTTCTGTTGTCGACTGGGTTTACAAAGGAGCATCTTGGTAATCATTCGATCGCAATTTGCATTTATGCAGTTATTTTTTGCACTGGTATCATCCGTTCGTTTACCGGCCCGGTATTTAACGTGATACTCGCGCAAATAGTTCCAAAAAGTGTTTTGCAAAATGCCACTACCTGGAACCAGGGTGCCTGGCTTTCTGCTTCTGTTACGGGTCACGCATTGGGTGGTTTATTAATTGCCTACTTTGGGATCACTGGAGCACTCATAGCCATCGTAACAGCCATCTTCGCCGCCTTCCTGATACTGTTATCAGGTCTTACACAAAAACCTCCGTTGAATGAGAGGGGGGAGAAGCGAACATTAGAAAGTGTGAAAGAAGGATTGAGATTTGTTTTCAAAACAAAAGAGTTATTGGGAGCTATTTCCCTTGACCTCTTTGCTGTTTTATTCGGTGGTGCAGTAGCGATGGTCCCGGTTTATGCAAGAACTATTTTACATGTCGGCGCCATTGGGTATGGATGGCTTAACGCAGCATCAGACATAGGTTCTATATGTGTTGTAATATTGCTTACCCTATTTCCCCTGCAAAGAAAGCAGGGGAAAAAGTTACTGTTGGTGGTCGCTGGCTTCGGTCTTTGTATAATCATTTTTGGATTGTCAAAAATTTATTTAATCTCTTTTTTTGCATTAATGATCAGTGGTATGCTTGATGGAGTGAGTGTTGTGGTCAGGGGAACAATCACTCAATTGAAAACGCCTGACAATATGCGGGGTCGCGTGCTAAGTGTAAACAGTATGTTCATCAATTCTAGTAACGAGTTGGGACAATTTGAAAGTGGGCTTGCTGCACATATACTGGGCAATGTGCCATCGGTTGTATTTGGTGGCTGTATGACCTTACTTGTCGTAATAATTACGTGGTTCAAAGCGCCGACTTTGCGTAAATTAGAGTATTGATGAGTTCCAAGGCTGCAAGGGTTCCAAGGGATTAAAACGTTAACATTTTTGCATAGTTATTTTCTCACTGATTTCACAGACAAGCACAGAGTCTTAATTGGGTTGTATTGGTGAAAATCTGTGGAATCTGTGAGCAAGTAGCGCTTTTCAATCAGGAGTGTGCCTGGTTGTGCATGACCTTGCTTACTTTATAATCACCAGAATTTTTACAACCTAATGCCCGACTTAATTCTCATGCGCAAAATATACATAAAGTTCGAGGCACCGGGGACGACAAAAAAGTTAAGATTGAAAAATTCTTTTACAAAATCTGTGATCAGGATATTATCAAAATTTCTTCCTGCAGCAAACCCTGATTTCGACCAAAAGATTGATGATGTGAAGTTTTGGTTGGTCGAATGGGATAGTGAGACTGGCATCCCAGAGCGTGAGGTAGGGCTTGATGGCGATAGTCGGGTAATTATGAAGATGCCCTTTAAAAACAACTATGGCTACTGGACTGATAACAATTTGCGCTTATCAGATTTTCGAGAGCTTTTTAAAGTGTCCGAAATATCTATGGAAAGTTTTGAGGAACAATGGCGTCTATTCAATAGGTAGACGAGAACTTGCTGAATAGCGATACAAACGTAAAACGGTGCGACGCAAGAGAAGATTAATAGACCCAAAAAGTTGGATACATAAATTGCTTAACTAAAAACTATAGACTACAAACCTTAAATTATTATTATGAACCGCCGAAACTTTCTTCGTTCATCAGCATTCACCCTCGGGGCGTTGACTCTTACACAACAAAAAATTTTTGCTACGATGTTTGCTGATCCCTGGAAAATAAAAATGCTCCGGAATGATATTGGAGTGTTCACAGAAAAAGGAGGTACCATTGCTTTCCTGCTTTCTAAAAAAGGAATTGTTGTGGTGGATTCACAGTTTCCTGAGCAATCGCAACACCTTATCGATGAATTAAAGAAACAAAGCGATCATCCTTTCGAGCTTCTCATTAACACACATCATCACGGGGATCACACCGCGGGAAATATCTCGTTT
>DASYSW010000422.1:0-3113 GCA_036002905.1 Chitinophagaceae bacterium | reverse complement strand
GATTCATATCGCTTAGCAAGTTTGCCCGCTTTCTGAAATAATCGTCCTCATCTTTTTTACCCTGCATATCGATGAATTCCTTCATGGAAAAACTTACCGGCGTGCGATAATACTGGCTGCCTACCTTTTCTTCGATATAGTATTCCCTGGTTACCGGGTCATAGATGATATTTTTCTTAACGAAAGAAGTATCCTGTAAGTAAAACGGGTTTCTGTTTGGATAACTGTAGGGATCACCATAACGATCGTAAAGAGGATAACGTGTAGTATCTAAACTGAAAAAACCGAAGAAAAATCTTGGTGGGGAAGGCTCAAAATGAAAACCGGCGTTCGCCTGCGACATGATCGCAAACGAAAAGGCAAGGCCAATCAGTTTGCGGAGGATATGGATACCCTTTAAGCTCAATTTTTTCCTAACCAATTAGTAATGTAGAGATGAAATCTATAAAGTACGTAGTGCTTTTTTTATCAAATCCTCAAGTGGCAGATTTGGCTGTTCCACTAGGGTTTTCTGGATAGCCTGATCGGCGGCCATTCGATTGATGCCTAAGGCCAGCAAGGCATTTAACGCATCTGAATGCAAAGTATTGTGTTTCAAAGTAGAAATATTTGTTTCGGGGGTGTGTTTCGCAAGCTTATCTTTCAATTCGACAACCAGTCTTTCAGCCGTTTTTTTCCCAATTCCTTTAATGCCTTCCAGGGTCCTGATGTCGCCATTTATGATCGCTCTTGCAAGCTCTTCCGGTTTCATATACGACAACATCATTCTTGCGGTTGAGGCTCCTATCCCCGACACATTAATAAGTTGCAAAAACATCTCCTTTTCTGCCATTTCATAAAACCCATAAAGCGTATGAGCATCTTCCCTCACCAGAAGCGACGTGTGTAATTGACCCTTATCAAGATGTTGAATTTTTGAATAGGTGTTTAAACTGATGAGTACCTCGTACCCCACCCCGTTCACGTCAATAACGACTGAAGCCGGACCTTTAGTAATAAAATCCCCCTTTAAAAAAGAAATCATAGCTGCGAAAGTAAGGAAGCGAATTCAGAATTTGAAAATGGCCAGCTCAGCTGACAACATCATAGAACGATAAAGAAATCAGGGCATTTTCGCATTATTGTATCTTCGTGCCGCAAAAAAATTATTCATGGCAAAAATTACTGCTGCTATTACCAGTGTTGGAGGCTATGTCCCTGAAGATAAATTAACTAACGCCGATCTTGAAAAAATGGTTGACACTACCGATGAATGGATCCGGACAAGAACCGGGATACAGGAACGTCGCATTTTGAAAGGTGAGGGATTGGCTACCTCTGATTTGGGCGCACCGGCAGTAATGGATCTTTGCAAAAGAAGAGGGATCGACCCATTGGAAATTGATTGCGTCATTTGCAGCACGGTTACGCCGGACATGATGTTTCCTGCTACCGCGAATATTATCTGCAACAAAGTGGGAGCAAAAAATGCATGGGGTTTTGATCTTGAAGCGGCCTGTTCAGGCTTTTTATACGCACTAACAACAGGCGCCGCTCTCATTGAAAGCGGCCGCTATAAAAAAGTCGTGGTAGTCGGGGCTGATAAAATGAGTTCGATCGTTGATTACAGTGACCGTACCACCTGCATTTTATTTGGTGATGCTGCTGCCGCGGTTTTATTGGAACCAAATCATGAAGGCTACGGAATTTTAGACAGTTTATTGAGAAGTGACGGCAGCGGGGTTAATTATTTGCATATGAAGGCCGGCGGGTCATTAAAACCACCGTCCAATGAGACGGTTGCGGCCAAAGAACATTTTATTTACCAGGATGGGCAGCCTGTCTTCAAGTTCGCAGTAAAGGGCATGGCTGATGTAAGTGCAGAACTTCTGGAACGAAATCACCTGACGGGAGATGATATTGCCTGGCTTGTTCCTCACCAGGCCAACAAAAGGATCATCGATGCAACTGCCAATCGAATGGGACTATCACAGGATAAAGTTATGCTGAACATTCAACGTTACGGAAATACTACGGCTGCCACTATTCCCCTTTGTCTATGGGAATGGAAACACGAACTTAATAAAGGTGACCTGTTAGTATTTGCAGCTTTTGGTGGTGGTTTCACATGGGGAGCTACGCTGGTAAAGTGGGCGTATTAGTGTCTGAGCCTGAAGGGGTCTGACACCAAAGTCATCGGATATACACCTGTCACGAAGATTCTTGAGCGCGCTGTTCACCACATTTACAACGGTGGCAATATTTTATTCGGCAACGATCAAAAAATGGAGGCTGCAGATATTAAAGAGATCTTTTAAACAAGTCAGACCCTCTTTGAAACATCAGACCCAGTGCATCAAAATATGTATCCTATCCGAAAACTGATGTAGCGATTCCTTAAAACAAAATCATTCCAGCTTTCAGCCACCTGGTATAAACCATGATAATATCTTCCACTTAAAAAAATATGCTTGCTGAATTTATACTCCGCTCCGAATACTAAACCATAATCCTGGTCCTTAAAATCATTTTTCAAATCGATCATCTCACTGGTAAATGAAGAATCTCTTTTTGCCCATGTTAAAAATCCAACCTGCGGACCTGCAAATAAATTGACCTTTTTACATACATCTAATTTTGCCAACAACGCAACATCAACATACCTGAATTTTATTGTAGCTTCTTTTTCACCATCATTCAACTCTACCCCAATGATCGAATAATTTACTTCTGGCTGAAGTTTAAATTTTGGGGCAACACCAATTTCAAGAAGTACTCCGCCATCAAATCCTCCAAAAATTCTCCGGTCAAGTCCTTCGTCAGGCTGATAGTTACCGCGGGAAAGAGCAAAGCCGGGATCGATACCGAAACGCACGTTTTGAGAAAGAACGACCTGAGAAAATAATATCATAATCGCGGAAATAAAAAAAGCTTTCATAGTTTCCTGTTTATATTAATAATTAATCAAGTAAAGAATTACAAAAAAGAGGCCACCTTATGAATTCCCCGGTGAACGACCACGTATTTGTACGGTCTCAATTTTTTGAAAAATTATTGAGACACCCCTTTCCTTCAAAAAATTGATTTTAAAAAAAGACTCTCCTGTTTCAGAGCAGTGCTGCAACATTAAAAAG